>JBCCQL010000243.1:0-5354 GCA_039024355.1 Planctomycetota bacterium | reverse complement strand
CGCCGGCTGCCTGACCGGGCTGCTGCTGTTCAGCCGCGTGCTCAAGTGGCTGCTCGCCCACTACGCGGCGCCCACCATGGCGGCGTTGTGCGGCTTTATGGTGGGGTCGCTGTACAAGATCTGGCCGTTTCAGGTCGACACAACGCCGACGGTAGAAAAGTTCAAAGAGAAGATCTTCGAACCCTACCTGCCGGAGGCCTTCGATGCTCAAGCGGCGGCGTACCTGGGCGTCGCCGTCGGGTGCTTCTTGCTGGTGACGGTGGTCGACGCGGTCTCGCGTCTAAAGCAAACGACCGAGGAGCGTACGGCTGTGGCAGACGCGTAGCCGATCAGCGGGCGGTCGATTGCACGGCCTGGACGCGGCCCGTCTCGGGCGCTTACGCGCGTTGCCAAGGCCCGCGAATGACGCGAATACGCGCGAATGCTGGGGCGACAGACCGGCAAGGCCGCTCCGCCGCTACATAACCCGGCCGGCGATCTGGCGTATCGCCGCCTGCACCGCTTCGACGGACTGGTCGGCGTCGACCACGTGGACGGCCGGGTCCGCCGCGGCCCGCGATAAGAACCCCTCGCGGAGCTTTTGCCGGTAGGCGTCGCCGCGCTGCTCCATGCGGTCGCGGTCGCGGGTGATCCGCTTGTCGGCGGCCCGCGGGTCCATGTCGAGCAGGAACGTGCACGCCGGCCGGACACCGGCGATGGCCACCTCGCCCACGGCGGCGACGTCGCCCACCGGCAGGCCGCCGGCGTGTCCTTGGTAGACGAGGTTGGCCAGCAGGAAGCGGTCGGACACCACCGTGCGGCCGGCGGCGAGCGCGGGGCGGATCACTTGGTCCACAAGCTGCGCGCGGGCGGCCATGTACAGCAGCATCTCGGCCCGGCCGCCGATGGGCGTCTCGTCGCCGCTGGCCAGCAGGATCTCGCGCACGCGTTCGCCGAGCGGCGTCGAGCCCGGGTCGCGGCACACGGTCACTTCGCGGCCCCGCCCGCGCAGCCACTGGCAGAAGTGCTCGAGCTGCGTGCTCTTGCCCACGCCATCGACGCCGTCAAACGAGAAGAACATGCCGCCGAGTATAGCGGCGGCCCGGCCGCGTTGGGGGGCGAGGTGCGAGGGGTGGGGGTCGAGGAGCGAGGGTCGAGGGACGGGGGCCGGGGGGCGGCGATTCTGGTACTACCGCGTGGGGACGCCCCGGGCGTAGATCTTCGCCATTTCGGTGATGCGGTTGGCGATGAGCGTCCGCAGCCGATCGGGGGCGAGCACCTCTACCTGGTCGCCGTACTGCAGGACCCACCAAGAGATCTCCGTCACGCCGGAGACCGTCACCCAGAAGTCGAGCGAGCCGTCCGCGCGCCGCTCGGTCCGCTGCTCGGCGTGCCAGTGCACCTCCTCGACGTTGCGGGCCACCATGTGCTTGAAGTGCAGGTGGACCTCGACGTCGGGCCCCGGCTCGGGGATCATCCGCCACGCGTTGCCCAGGTACTTGGCCAGGCTGAAGCCGCGTGGCAAGCGGAACGTCTCGCCGAGCCGCCGGAGCGAAGCCACGCGGTCGATGTTGAAGGTGCGCACCTCTTTGTGGAGCGACGACCGGCCCACGACGTACCAGCTGCGGCGGGCGAACATCAGCTGGTATGGGCGGAGCACGGTCTCGATGCGTTCCCACTCGGTCAGGCTGTCGTACTCGATCCACACCTCCTCGCGGGTGGCCTGGGCATCGACCAGCTGCTGGTAGACGTCGTCTTTGCTCTCGAGCTGGTTGATCTGGCGTGGGCGGACGTGCACCGCGCGGGTGAGCTCTTGGATCTGCTGGCGGAGGTCGCCCGGCAGGCTGGCTTCGAGCTTCTGCGCGGCGCGGCGGGCCGGCTCGTAGAAGGGCAGCGAGTCGCGCCGGCCCAGCTGCGTGGTGAGGCAGATGATGGCCATCGCCTCTTGCGCAGAGAAGTTGGTGGGCGGCAGCAGGTACGCGCCCGGCAGGCTGTAGCGGTCGGTCTCGCGGTCGTAGGCTACCGGGACGCCGGCCGCCTTGAGCGACTCGATGTCGCGGAAGACGGTCCGCCGGCTCACGCCGTTGGCATGGGCCAGGCCGTCGGCGTTTTCGCCCGCCCGGGCCTGCAGCATCTGCAAGACTTTGAGCAGCCTGGTAACCCGCTTGATGTTCATCGGCGTCGCGGCGATCGACGCCGCGGCGCCGGGCTTAGGGTTGCTGTGCGGTCAGGTCGTTGGTGTAGCCCAGCTGCATCACGCTGCCCGGCTGCCGCAGGCCGTCGGCGGCGGGTTCACCACCGGCCGGCTCTACGCCCGCGGACTCTGCGGCCGGCGCCTCGAAGCTGGCGCCGCCGACGCCCATCATGGCGGGCGCCGGGGTTGGGCTCACGGCGGGCGTTGGCTGCCCCTCGATGAAGCCCTTGCCCTCGAGGAAGCCCTGCCCACTGGTAACACCCTGCCGCTGGGCGTGCGGCCCGCGGCTCATCACGTTGGGCCGCGTGTAGCCGTAGTCCAGGTACAGGGCCGCGTCCCGGCTGCGTGCCCGCCGCATCGCGTCGAAGTACGCCTTGCCCGGCCACGGGCCCTCGGCAAGGAACACGCCGTTGTAGTCCAGCAGCGAGCCCTTGCGGAAATGGACGTCCTGCACCGCGATGTTGTAGTCGACAAGGGAGCGGTAGTACGCCGTCTCGGCGTCGGCCCGCCGGCGTTGTGCGTCCAGCAGCAGGTCGAGCGTCACGCGGTCGGCCTTGTAGGCCGCCTCAACCGCTTCCACTTCTCGCTGCGCCGCGGCACGACGGTTGAAGTTTGTTTCGGTCAGGCCGTAGTTCAAGTCCAAATCACGCAGGGCGTCGCCCAATTGGTGGGAAACCTCTAGCTCCAGGTCCCGCAGCAGGGCTCGATCGCGGGCCAGCTGCAGCTGGTGGTGGCGGACCGTCGACAGCTGCCGGCGGAAGCCGATGGGCACGCTCAGCTGCAGGCCCAGCTGCCACTCTTGGTTCTCGCCGCCGGTGAGCGACTCGAACGCGTTGGAGCCCGGCGCGTTGAACGGCAGGCCGCTCCGCTGGTTGTCGATCAGGTCGTCGCCCAAGCCACGCCAGCGGTAGGTGCCGAACGCGTCCAGCCGCGGCAGCAGGCCGTTGCGGGCGGCGATCAGCTCCAGCTCGCGCCGCTTGATCTCCCACTTCTGGCGGCGGACCTCGACCCGCCGAACCAGCGCCTCGCCGTGGATGGCGGACCAGTCGAACGCCACCCGCGCGGTCGAGGGCTCGTCCGCCGGGCGGATCAGCCGGCCGTCGGACATGCTCAGCCCCATGATGTACCGCAGCCGGTTCTCCGCCGCGTAGAGCGACGTCAGCCCCTGCTCTACCTGGGCCTGGAACTGGAAGTACTGGGCGCGGGACTGGGCCTCGCGGTCCGCCTCGCCGCCGCGGGCGCCCTCGTCAAACAACGCCTTGACCTTGCGCCAGGTCTGCAGCGAGCTGTCGCGGCCCAGCTTGCGGGCGTCGAGGTCGCGGTAGGCGAAGTACAGCGACCAGTAAGCCTGCTCGACGTCCCGCATCAGGTTGCGGACACCGCCCTCGAAGTCGGCCAGCGTCTGGTCGGTGCGGATGCGGGCCAGCACGACGCCGTCGAACGGGTTGATCGCCCCGCCGGCGAACTGCTCGAACGACTGCGGCCCCGCGATGCGGTTGAACTGCGTGCCGCCGCCGGCCAGCAGCGGGTGGCTGAAGAAGGCCTCGAACTGCGTCTGCCAGTCGCTCGGCAGCGGGCGGAAGCTGATGGGCGTGTTGTTTGCGTCGTACGACGTGATGTTCCGCACGCCGAACTGCGTGCCCGGCACCGTGGTCTTGGTGACCGACGCCGTCAGGTTCCCGGCGTCCTGCACAAACACGGGCGGGAAGAACGGGTTGTTGGCGTCCACCGCCGGGCGGTTCTGCGGCGTGTCGTTCTTGGACCACGTCATGCTGGCGTCTAGCTGCGCGTCGAACTCCGACAGCGCCGCCTCGACGCCCGTCCCGTTGAACGCGCTGGCCGACGCGGTGCCGGTGGCCGTCTCTACCAGGGCGGGGTCGTAGGTGGTGGTTACCGCTACGGAGTTGATGAGCGTGCGCGAGATGGTCTCCGGCGCGCTCTCGGCCACCGTGCCGCCCAGCTGCCGCATCACCTGGCTGTTGCACAGCGTGATGCGAGTGGCCTCTTCCAGCGAGAGGTCCCACATCTCGTAGTTCTCGGCGTTGGCCAGCGTCAGCGGCGGCAGGGCGCCGGTCACTTCGTCCAGCGGCTGCTGCTCGACGTCCGGGTACTCGATGGCGGTGGCCACGTCGACGTAGTGCGACAGGTCGCCGTCCTCCATGAAGTAGAACGGCTGGGTCGGCGTGCAGCCGGTCGCCAAGACGGCAGCCGCCAGCAGGCTGCGTAGGAGGGTGTCGTTGCGGCGGGTTCGTGAGTGCCGGTGCATGACGTGGCGTCCCTGACGGAGGAATCCTGTCGAGCGGCGACGCGGCCCGCACCGGGTACGCGTCGCCCAGAGTTGTTCGCTGCGTGTTCGCTGCGTTGGCGGCGCCGCAAGCCAGCGCGGCGCCGCCGGTCCCCCCCAGGACCGAAACCCCAAGCCGGCCCGGGACGCAGCACGCCCCGCCCCGGCAATCAGGGTGATCAGCACAACTGGTATCGTCGGCTTAACCGGCAAACTTTGACAAAACGCCAGATTGCCGGGCGGACGCCTCGGTGGCGGGCCCGGCGAGCCGCTGTCGATCAGCCGGGCGCCGCCACTGCTGGCGCCGCCGCCCGGGCGGAGAGAAGCGTCTGCAGACGACGCCTAGCGGGCCATAAAGGAGAGCGACAGCCACCCGTCGCCGGCGGCAATGCTGCGGGCCGCCAACTCGCCCAGCCCCGCTTTGCCCAGCCGCGTGAGGTCGACCGGCTTGATCTCGACCCGGCGTGGGAAGTTCGCGTCCTGCGTGGTCCGGGCAGAGAGCTGCTGGGCCAGGTTACGCCGCAGGGCGCGTTGCCGGCTGGGCAGCTTGGCGCCCGGCCGGCCGGGGTCAAAGCTGGTGGGCAGCACGTCGATGCCGCCTTGCAGCTCGGCGTACCAGCGGCCGCCCTCCCTCACAGGGCGGTAGGTGACGATCAGGTCCCACCCGCGGAAGGCGTCGTCGCCGGACTCGATCGACGCGGTGTGCACCAGCACCGTGACGGCGCTGTCGGTTAGCTGGAACGAGAGCGGCCGCTCCCGGCGGAGGCGGATCGCCCACGGCCTAAACGGTCGACCGGTCTCGGGCGGCGGCGCGCCTGTGGCCATGGCCTCGGCCAGCCGCGCCGGCAGCACCGCGTCGATCTCGACGGGCCGGTCCGCGGCCTCCTGCCGCAGCGT
>JBCCQL010000242.1:0-5360 GCA_039024355.1 Planctomycetota bacterium | reverse complement strand
CGATACCCTTGATCAGGGCGTGCTTCAGGCGGGCCTCGACCGGCTCTTGCCGCCACGAGTCGTCCACCACCGCCCGCTTGCCGCCCTTGTCTTTGATCGTCTCGGCGAAGTCGACCAGCCGCTCGGTCGAGTCGTCCCGGCGGTTCAGCAGCACGTCCTCGACCAGCTCCTTCAGCCGCGGCTCGATCTCGTCGTACACCACCAGCTGGCCGGCGTTGACGATGCCCATGTCCATGCCCGCCCGCACCGCGTGGTACAGGAACGCCGAGTGCATGGCCTCCCGCACTACGTCGTTGCCGCGGAAGCTGAAGCTGATGTTCGACACCCCGCCAGAGATCCGCGCCCCGGGGCACTCCTTCTTGATCCGGCGGGTGGCGTTGATGAAGTCCATCGCGTATCCCGCGTGCTCCTCGATGCCCGTGGCGACGGTCAAGATGTTGGGGTCGAAGATGATGTCCTCGGCCGGGAAGCCGGCGCCGCCCTCGCTTGGCGGGGCGACCAGCAGGCCGAAGGCCCGCCGGCAGATGCGGACCTTGTCGTCCTCCGTGGCGGCCTGGCCCTCTTCGTCGAACGCCATCACCACCACCGCGGCGCCGTAGCTGCGGCACAGGCGGGCCCGCCGGAGGAACTCCGCCTCGCCGTCCTTGAGGCTGATCGAGTTGACGATCGCCTTGCCCTGCACGGCCTGCAGCCCCGCCTCGATGACCTCCCACTTGCTCGAGTCGATCATCACCGGCACGCGGGCGATGTCGCTCTCGCCGGCGATCAGGCGGAGGAACTTGACCATCACCGCCTCGGAGTCGAGCAGCCCCTCGTCCATGTTGACGTCGATGACGTTCGCCCCGCCCTCGACCTGCCCGCGGGCGATCTCGATCGCCTCCTCGTAGTTCTCCTCCTTGATCAGCCGGGCGAACTTGCGGCTGCCGGTCACATTGGTCCGCTCGCCAATCATCAAGAAGTTGGCGTCCGGCCGGAGCTCTAGCGGCTGCGTCCCACTGAGGCGCAGCATCGGCGCCACGCTGGTCCGCCGGTGCGGGTTGAGCCCGCTGACCGCGTCGGCGAAGGAAGCGATGTGCGCCGGCGAGGTGCCGCAGCATCCGCCCAGGATGTTGACCCAGCCTCGTTCGGCGAACTCGGCCACCATCGGCGCCATGGCGGCGGGCCCCAGGTCGTACTTGCCCATCTCGTTGGGCTGGCCCGCGTTCGGGTAGCAGCTGATCGGGACGGTTGCGACCTGTTGCAGGGCCTCGATGTTCGGCCGCATCGAATCGGGGCCCAGCGCACAGTTCATGCCCACCGAGAGCAGCGGGAAGTGCTCGATCGAGTGCCAGAACGCCTCGACCGATTGGCCCGAGACGAACGTCCCGCCCCCTTTGTCGAACGTGCCGGACACCATGACCGGCACCCGGCGCCCCAGGTCGGTGAAGACGCGATCGATGGCGAACAGGCACGCCTTGAGGTTCAGCGTGTCGATGACCGTCTCAGCGAGCAGGATGTCGACGCCCGACTCGACCATTGCGCGGGCCTGCTCGTAGTACGAGTCGACCATCTCCATAAAGACCACGTCGCGGTGGCTGGGGTCGTCCACCCGGGTCGAGATCGCCATCTGCTTCGACGTGGGGCCGATCGACCCCGCGACAAACCGCGGCTTTGACGGGTCGCGCTCCGTGAACTCCTCGCACGCCTGCTTGGCGAGGCGCACGGCCGCCGTGTTGATCTCGCGGCCCAGGGCCGAGGCGTCGATCCCCCCCTTTTCGCAGGGGCTATCGGCGAACTCGAAGTCCAGCATGCCCACCGGGCTGGCGCCGAACGAGTTGGTCTCGATGATGTCCGAGCCCGCTTCGAGGTAGGCCCGGTGGATGCCTAGGATGGCCTCCGGCTTGGTCACGCAGAGCAGGTCGCCAAAGTTTTTCAGCTCTTTGTGGTGGTCGGCGAAGCGTTCGCCGCGGACCTCCGCCTCGCCGATGCCGAGCTTCTGGATCTCGACACCCATGGCGCCGTCGAGCAGCAGGATACGCTCGCCGAGCAGGGTTTCGAGTTCGGCCGTGCGGTCCTGCGCGGCGGGTGGGGGTGCAGCTTGCTGCAGCATGGTGGCTCTCTGGGGCGGCTTGATATGCCTTCAGTATCGCTCACCGGCCGCTTTCTTCAAAGCGTGGAAACGATACCGGCGTAGACCAGCGGGCAGGTCCGCTAAACTTCATAGGAACGCACCGCCGGACCGCCACGCGGCGTAAAGACACACGCCACGCGGCGCCGGCCAACGCACAAGACGGGCGTGTCGCCTTGCGGCTTTACACAGTTCACCAACCGTTGGCGTCGAACCCCATCGCCGATGTGGCGGCGGCGGTACGCGCGCAGCTCGACAGCCTGCCCAGCGGGCCGCCGGTGGGCGAGGTCGCCATCACCGCGGGCAGCCGCGGCATCGCCAACATCGCCGCCATCCTGCGGGCGTGCGGCGAGTGGCTCCGCGAGCGGGGCGCCACGCCCTTCGTCGTGCCTGCCATGGGCTCCCACAACGGCGCCACGGCCGCGGGGCAGCGGGCGATGCTCGAGCAGCTCGGCATGGACGCAGCGGCGCTCGGCATGCCGGTCCGCAGCTCGATGCAGACGGTCACCCTCGGCAGGCTGCCGGCCGGCGCCGTCACCATGGACCGCACGGCGCACGGCTCGGCGGGCGTGCTGGTTGTCAACCGGGTGAAGCGGCACACCAGCTTCGGCGGGCCACCCTTCGGCGGGCACTGCGAGAGCGGCCTGGCGAAGATGATGACCGTCGGCCTGGGCAAGATCGAAGCGGCACGCACGTTCCACGCGGCGCCGTTTGCCGAGAAGCCCGGCGTGCTGCGGGCGATGGCGGATCTGGTGGTAGGCAGCGGCAGAATCTGGGCGGGCCTCGCCATCCTGGAAGACGGCCACGACCAAACCGCAGAGCTGCACGCCTTGCCGGCCGCAGAGATCGTCCGCCGGGAGCCCGCGTTGCTCGCCCGCCACGCAGAGCGGTACTTCCCCCGCCTGCCGGTCGACGACCTCAACGTGCTGGTCGTCGAGGAGATCGGCAAGAACTACAGCGGCACAGGGCTCGACACCAACGTCATCGGCCGGCGGGGGTCGCTCGCCGCGCCCGACCTGCCGGCGCCACGCATCGGCGCCGTTGCCGCGCTGTCGCTCTCGCCGGAGTCGCTGGGCAACGCCGTGGGCGTCGGGCTGTGCGACGTCATCACCCGGAGGCTGCACGACGCCATCGACTTCGACAAAACCCGCCTCAACGCCCAAACCGCCGGCGAGCCGGGCCGGGCGGAGCCGCCGCTCGTCCTGCCCAGCGACGACGCGGTTTACGCATGGCTGCGGCAGCGGCACGGCGAGAAGCGGTGGATGGTGATCCCCAACACGCTGCGGCTCGACACGCTACGTGTATCGGCAGACCTGCTCAGCGAGCTCGGCGCGATGCCAACGGAATGAACATGGCGTACACCACGGTGAGAGCGATCGGCTCGGGAACCGATACGCCTGCAACACCGCCGGGCTGAACGAGTGTTTCGCCAAAATGCTCGAGCACGCCGGCTAGGTCGGCCGGTGCGAATCGATCGCCAAGCCCGCTGCGCCACGCGGCGTAGTCGGCGCCGTCGACGCGGCCGTCTTCGTTGTGGTCGCCGGCCAGCAGGCCGGTGACCGCCGCAAACCGCCGCACCACGCCGTCGTGCTTGTTGAGCACGTACAGCTCGCCGCCGGGCCCGACGCCAAACCGCAGGTCGGTCCGGGCGAGCGTCGGGTTGCCGGTCTGCTGCCGCAGGATGTCGAGCAGCGTTGTGGGCGCCCCGCCGGCGGTGAGCTGCACCGCCTGGATGGGGGCGATGAACCCGCCGTGCATGCCCGCCGGGTCGGAAAAGTCTTGGTGCTGCACCAGCTGGTCCACGGCCACGGTGTACAGCGTGCCGTCGTTTGTGCCGAAGTCGCCGAAGAAGTACCGGCCGGCGAGCTCCGGCAGCTGCGTGCCGCGGTACACGGCGCCGCCGGCCACGGCCCAGCTGCCGGTGCGTAGGTCGTCGTTGTCGGGGTCGTGGTCGTACTGGGCGACCGGGTACGTAAGGCCGTCCGTGGTGTGATCCGCCGGCAACGCGGCCACCAGGTTCACGCCGCCGGCAAAGCCGCTGGTCAGCTGGAACGTGCCTTCGCGGGCGCCCCAGCCGTAGTTGGCGCCGGCCGCGCCGAGGTTCACCTCCTCGATGTTCGACTGCCCGATGTCGGCGATCAGCATCCGGCCGCTCACAGGGTCCCAATCAAACGTCGATGGGTTGCGCAGCCCGTAGGCCCACGCCGCCTCGCGTGCCGAGGTGGCGTCGCCGGTCGTAAAAAACGGGTTGTCCGCCGGCACGGTGAACGGCGCTCCGCCCCGCGGCATCGGGTTGATCCGCAGCAACCCGCCCAGCGGTGTATCGAGGTCTTGCCCGGCGCCGAACACGTCGAGGCCGTTCTGCTGCACCGGAAACGCCGAGCCGCCGTCACCCAGGGCGATGTACAAATTGCCGTAGTCTGCGTCGCCCCGCTCGGCGGCTGGGCTGAAGCGGATGGCGCCAATGTTGTGGTCGCCAAACGGCTGGCCGACCCGCATCAGCTCGCGGTACGAGTTGGGGTCGACCACGCCGCCGATGTCGACGGCCCACTCGGCAACCACCGAGTAGTGGTCCGTCGCCCCGGGCGACGCGAACGTGACCGGACCGCCGCCGGCCGATGGCGCCGGCGTCGACGCGGCGGTGACGCTGTGGGCGGTGTAGAAGGTGCGGAACCCGTCGGCGCCCGGCACAGCAAAGTCGGGGTGGAACGCCAAGCCGCGCACGCCGGTCTGGTTGCTAATGTGCGGTTGGTCGACCACGTCGTAGACGTCCAGCAGCAGCGTCGGCGTGGCCCCGGGCGCCGAGGGGTCGAACGACCAGATCGGCCCCCGCTGGTCCACCACGTACGCCAAGCCGGGCTGCCCGCCGGCGACCAGCGTTTCTAGCCTGGGCGCCGCGCCGCCGCTGGTAGGGATGGTGACGACCGGCTCGAGCTCGAGGCTCCAGCTCGTGACGGGCGCCACGGCGTCAATCGGGTTCCCCGCCGGGAACACGGCGGCCACCGGACGCGGCACGCCAACCACCAGCAACAAGCCAGCCGCCGGCAGCAAAACAGCACGCCATCGCCCGGCCCGGTTGCTCGCCGCCGCACGCATAATCGCCCCTCGCAAAGAATCAGACAGCCCGTCGTAGGCCAGTCTGATTGCGGGTGGGCGGGTGTCACCCAAAAAGGCGGCAGATTCGCGCGCGACGGCGGCTACTGGGCGTGCGGCAGCAGCGTGGCGCCCTCCAGCGGTGGCCCCGGCAGCGCGG
>JBCCQL010000241.1:0-5362 GCA_039024355.1 Planctomycetota bacterium | reverse complement strand
GCCGCTTCGAGGCACGTCAGACCCGGTGACTGCGCCGCAACCTGCACCTCTTCCACCGCCGTGACGCGGCCGACGCGGCCGACGCCCCGCAGGGTGAAGCCATCGGCGACGTCGTCGGCCAGGTCGCCGTCCGGGTCGGTCGCTTGCCATGTGAACGTGCCCCGGCCGAGGTTTGTGGCCGGCTGCTCCGCGCCGCTGGCGATCGCGCTCCGCCAATCGTCCTTGCCGTCGAGCCAAGCGAAGCCGTACTCGACTCCGGAGCGGGCCAGCAGGCGGGCCTCGCGGTGGTCGTCTTGATCGACCACGGCCCGTAGCTGCAGCCGCCCGACGGTGATCGCCGTCATGCCCAGCAGGGCGACAATCAGCGTGACGCCCAGCACCGAGACGTACAGCGTGCCCCGACGGCGGCGGGCGGTCCGCCTCGCGGCGTGGCATGTTTTGGCGTGGCGGTTCATGGCGCGGCGGCGTGGTTGAGGATGGACACCGCCTGCGAGACGTTGCCGGCCGAGCTGGTGAGATCGATCATCACGGCGGTCACGCAGTTGGTGTCGACCGCCGGGGCCTGCTGCAACGCGCCCCCCAGCGACCGGCAGGCAGAGAGCGACGTCGTCTCGCCGGTCGGCGACGTGACGGTGACCGTCACCCGCCGGGCGCCGGTGTCGGTCGCCCCGTCGGTGAGCGTGGTCGACGCGTTGCCGAGGCTGATCTTGACGACCTCGACCGACCGGCCCCAACCGGCCGTGTCGAGCCGCGCAGCGCCGTCCCGCCAGGTGAGGGCTGAGGGCTCGGACCAGCCGTCGTAGTCGTCCACATCGTCGAACGCCAAGCGGTTGACGGGCGACGACGGCTCGCCGGGCTCGATGCCGAAGTAGTCGTCCGGCCCGGTAGACTGCGGGTCGTGGTACGGCATGGCGAGCACCTCCTCCAGCAGCTCCGCGGCGTAGGCGCCCGCCGGCCCGCGGGCAGACAGCTGGTTTGCGGTGCGGACCGCCATGCCGGCCGAGTTGAGCGCGGCCACGAGCACCAAGCCAATCAGCATTGAGCTGAGCGCTACCTCGACGAGGCTGGTCCCGCGGCGGGCCGACTTGCGGCGAGGCGGTTTGCGGCAGGCCAGTCTGCACCAAAGTCGGGCGGGCTTGGTCACGGCTGTGGCTCTGGTTGGATGGCGAGCGTGACCGTCACAAACTCTTCTTCGCCGGTAAGCAAGAAGCTCAGGTCGCCGGCGTCGCCCGCCACGGCCTGGTTGGCGTAGGCGGCGCCGCCGGAGGCCTCGAAGATCGTGTTCGGCGCGTCCATGGTGATGGTCGTGTATCCGGCAACGCCCGTGGCGTCGGTGTTGATCCGGTCGTTATCGAACCCGCCGATACGCACGACCATGCAGTTGTCGACGCTCGTTGTCACGGCGGGCGAGAGCGGCGCGATGCTGCTGCCCTCGGCCGTGGCGGTCGACCCGAGGGGGGCCGCGGGATCGTGCCCGTCGAACCGCATGATCCAGCCGTAGGCGTTGGCGTCGGAATTCCACTGGAAGGTGTGGCCGGCCGGCTCACTGCTGGTCGCCAGCCGGGTCCAAACGCCTAGCGTCACGCTGCCGGCCCGTTGGCCGATGTGGACCTTGTCCCACCCGGCGGGCGCGGACAGGCTGCTGGCGAAGTTTCCGTCGACCGCGACGCAGGCGATCAGGAGGTCGTCCGCGGCGGCGCCGGGGGGCGTGGCGACTTCGACCTGCTTCTTGAAGGTGGTGACGCCCTGCTCGGTAAACTCCTGGAACGTGACCTGGCCGCCCTGCGTGGCGCCGTCGGCTTCGCTCTCTAGCAGCCGCTGGAGGTACGACAGGTTCAGCGAGGTGACGCCGGCCGCCATGGCGATGGGCGACGCGCCGTTGTACTCGAGCGTCAGCGGGTCGCCCGTCACGCCGGACCAGGCGTAGCGGAGCGTCTCCTCGGTGGAGTCGCCGTCGCGGTCGGGCACGTTGAACGTGACCGCCGTGGGCGTGATCTCGGCGAACGACGTCGCGTGCCGAAGGTCGCCGACCATCTGCTCGGCCGCGGCGGCCAGGTCGATCGCCTGCCCGGCGCTGGTCGAGCCAACCTTCAACGCCTGCGTCGCGACGTACAGCCCCGACGCAAGCCCCGTCATCAGCACGCCGGTCGACGCGGTAGCGACGAGCAGCTCGATCAGTGTGTAAGCGTCGCGCGTGGCCAGCGGCGGGCGGCGGTCAGCTTGCGTCGTTGCGGTGTTGTTCGGCACGGTCAGATCGCTTGCCCGCTTGGTGCGAGTCCTGAGCGCGGCGGCGCTAGTCGTTGACGTTGACGATGGTGATCGAGTGCGGCAGCGAAACTTCAACGCTGCGGGTATGGCCACCGGAGTGGAGCTTCACCGCGCCCGCGGCCAGGGCGGCCCCACGGTGGCTAAAAACCACCTCGCTCCCACCGGCGAAATCGGCCTCTAGGATGTCGGTCAGATACTCCGCGTCGGCAAGCGAAACCCGGTAGATCTGCGAGCTGTGGTCGAGGTCCACGACGCCGTCGAGCAGGTACTCGTCGGCGGCGGCGTCGAACACCACTTTCCGCTCGGCGGCGGCCGCCATGGCCTGGGCGCGGGCGTGTTTTAGGTCGGCCGCGATACGCCGCGCGGCGGCCTCGACGCGGAAGTGGGCGACGGCGTCGGCGTACTTCGGCGCCGCGACGCCGGCCAGCACGCCCAGCAGGAGCAGGACGATAGTCAGCTCGATCAGGGTGAAGGCGTTGCGGGGCACGGCTGCGGCTCCTCTTCGGTCCATCCGAAAAGGTAGCCCGCCGACCCGTTGGGAGCTGCGTGCCGCGGCCCGCGAGCCCCTCCCGGACACCGCGGCACAACCGGCGCGACACGCAGCGGCGACACAACCGGCCCACCACGCCACGCCACGGCAGGAGCGACGTCTAAGAGCGTGCGAACAAAACCTCGGGCGTTTGCGGCGATGTCTGCGGAATCGGCCGTGAAACGCCGATCGCCTGCCCCGACTTTCGGTTTTGTGCGTTAGCTCTAACGCTTCTTCGCCTTCTGCTGCTTCTTGAGCTGCTTGAGCTGCTTCTCCCGCAGCTTGCGGGCCTGGGCCTTCTGCTTGGGCGTCAGCCGCTTGCCGGTGCCCTGCTTCTTGCGGGCCAGCTGGCCGGTGGGGCTGGCGCCCATCTCGTTCTTCAGCTGGTTAAACATGGCCATCCGCTCCCGCGGCCCCTTGCCCGCCATGCCCTTCATCATCTGGGCCATGGGCTCGAACATCTTGACCAGCTCGTTGACCTGGTGGGGCTCGACGCCGCTGCCCGCGGCGATGCGTTTGCGGCGGCTCTGGTCGATGAGCTTCGGGTCGCGCTTCTCGGCCTCGGTCATGGAGTCGATCATGCCGAACAGCCGGTTCATCTCCTTCTCGGGCTCTTCGCCGTCGTCCAGGCCATCGAGCAGACCGCCCATGCCGGGGATCATGCCCATGATCTTCCGCATGGGGCCCATGCGGCGGACCTGCTTGAGCTGCTTCTTGAAGTCGTCCAGCGTGAACTCGCCCTTGGCGAGCCGCTCCTCCTGTTTGCGGAGCTCTTCTTGATCGAACTCCTGCTGGGCCTTCTCGACCAGCGAGAGGATGTCGCCCTGCCCCAGGATGCGGCCCGCCATCCGGTCGGGGTGGAACTCTTCCAGGTTGTCCAGGTGCTCGCCGGTGCCCATGAACTTGAGCGGCACGCCGGTGACCTCTTTGACGGACAGCGCCGCGCCGCCGCGGCTGTCGCCGTCCAGCTTGGTCATGATCACGCCGTCCAGCTCCAGGGCTTCGTTGAAGCTCTTGGCGCTGTTCACCGCGTCTTGGCCCGTCATGCCGTCAACCACCAGGTACACCTGGTCGGGCGAGCACCGCTTGTCGATCCGCTCTAGCTGCTGCATCAGCTCGTCGTCGATGTGCAGCCGGCCGGCGGTGTCGAGGATCACCGTGTCGGCGCCCAGCTTCTTGGCTTGCCGCACCGCGTTGTTGCAGACCTTAACCGGGTCCTTCTCGTCGCGGTCGCTGAAGACGGGGATGCCCAGCTGGTCGCCCAAGACGTGCAGCTGGTCGATAGCCGCCGGCCGCTGCAGGTCCGCCGCCACGAGCAGCGGCCGGCGGTCGCGGCCCTTCAGCATGCGGCCGAGCTTGCCGCACGTGGTTGTCTTTCCGGAGCCCTGCAGGCCGCACATCATGAGGACGGAAACGTCGTCCTTGCCCTTGAGGTGCAGCGAGTGGTCGACCGGGCCCATCAGGTCGATCAGCTGCTGGTGGACGATGCCCACCACCTGCTGGCTGGGGTCTAGCGACTTGAGCACCTTTTCGCCCACCGCCTGCTCGGTCACGTTCTTCATGAACGTGCGGACCACCTCGTAGCTGACGTCCGCCTCGAGCAGCGAACGCTCGACCAGCTTCAGCCCGTCGCGCATGTTCGCTTCGGACAGCTTGGCCTTGCCGCGGAGCGATTTAAGGGCCGAACCGAGGCCTTCCTGGAGCGAATCAAACATTGGGGCGTTAGGGGCGTTTGGGGGCGGGCGGGGCGCCGGCGTTGCGGGCATCCCGCGTTTGTCGCCTCGATCGTATCCCACGGTTTCTGCAGCAGCCAGCCCACGCGTTGTGGCGGTGTAGCCGGCTGCCGGTTAACATAGCCTCCGTGAGAGCTGTGAAGAGTACCCACGTTTTTTGGGCCGTTGATGCATACCGCTGCCTTTGACCCACCACGCCGGGATCTAAGCCCCGTTTCGACGCCGCTGGCGTCTACCCGCGGCTTCACGCTGGTCGAACTCCTGGTTGTCATCGCCATCGTAGGCGTGCTGCTGGCGTTGCTGCTGCCCGCGGCCCAGGCTGCCCGCGAGTCGGCCCGTGCCCTCGACTGCAAGAACCGGATGCGGCAGCTGGTGATCGCAACCCAGCTGCACCACGAAACCCTGGGCTACTACCCGCCGGCTCGGTACCAGATGCGGCCCGACGAGGCCTTGAACACCGCGTGCGGCGACCAATCGCCAACGTGGCTGGTGCGTGTGATGCCCTACATGGAAGAGGCCCGGTTTGCTGAGCAATGGGACTTGGCGACCTCCTGGAAAGAGCACCCCGAACGGGTCCGCAACGCCGTGCCAGACGGCTTCCTGTGCCCCACGCGGCGGGCGGGCACCCAGCCCGTGGGCTCCGTGAGCGAGCAGGGCTTCGAGTTCGTCAACGGCGGGTCACTGCCCTGCGGCTGCCCCCTGCCGCCCAAGAAGCAAGTAACCGAAACCATCTACACCGGCGCCTTGAGCGACTACGCCGGCAACCACGGCGACCTCTCGCCGGGCGCCATCGGCGAGCCCAGCGACTACTACTGGGGAGGCAACGGGTCGG
>JBCCQL010000240.1:0-5382 GCA_039024355.1 Planctomycetota bacterium | reverse complement strand
CTCGGCGCCGCTCAGCGGCGCCGTCTACGCCCCGCGGCAAAGCCGGCCGCCAAGCCGGCGAGGACGCAGCCGCTTGGCTCTGGCACGGCGCCGAGCGACAGCAGCGCGCCCAGCTGCCCGGCGTTGATCTGCCCGCCGTACGCCGCGCGGAGCTCGGCGAAGTCCGCCAAGTCTACAACGCCGTCTTGGTTCAGGTCGCCCTGCACCCAAGAGCGGATGTCGGCGGTGTCCTGCTCGTACTTCCAGCCGGCGACGAACGCCGCCAGGTCGTCCGTGGCGGCGTCGCCCGTGCCGTCTCCGCTAACGACGCCGTCCAGGTTGATGTCGCCGGCGATGGAGTAGCCGACGAAGTCGGTCGACACGCCGGAGACCTGCTCGAACAGGTCGAAGTCGTTCGCCAGCAGGGCGTTGATCTGGCTGGCGTAGTGCGGCTGAGAGATGTCGGTGAACACGGTGCCGGTGCCGAACGGCACTTCGTTGCTAGGCGTGTTCTCCGTGACGAGCGTCACGGCGTGCATAATGCCGCCGAGCACCCACTGCCCGTTCTCGTGGAAGAAGACCGGCCCGCCGGAGTCGCCCCCTGCGGCGCGGGCCTCGTACGTTGTCGGCGTGTCGACGTTCTGCAGGTTGTCCAGGTCGCTGTCAAACACTGTGTACTGGCCGATGACGTCGCGGTTGCCGATGGTGGCGATGAAGGCGATGTTCGAGTCCGAGTTGTTCTGGAAGTCCGAGTCGTCCGCCACGCGGTTGGTGCCCCAGGTCTTGATGCGGGTGTTCCGCACGCGGAAGCCGCTGCGGTTGCCGTCCAGGTCGTCAAAGTGCCCCGCGGGGTCGTCGGTGTTGGTTCGCCGCGAGGCGCCGCGGCCGATCATCAGGATCTCTGTGCCCACCGCCGGCGGCGCACTGGCTAGCTGCACAAGGCCCGTGCCGAAGGGATCGGCGGCCAGGTTCGGGTCGACGTCCTCTGGTCGATCGTCCGTGCCGGGCGGCAACGCGAGGCGGAACATCATCAGGTCCGACTCGGGCGTGAGCGCCTCGCCGTCGAAACTCGCCGGGTTCGACAAGTAGATCCGCGAGTTGGGGATGACGTCGTACGTGCCGCTGGGCAGCGTGACCGACGTGAACGGGTCGGAGACCTGCCGCAGGTGCGAGGCGGTCAAGATCCACTGGTTGCCGAGGTAGATGCCCGACGCGTCTTCGAGCGATCGGTACCAGCCCGGGTCGTCCGGCGGCGCCGTGGTGTTGACCTGGGCTGGGCTCGACGGGACGGTCACGCCGTCGCTGGCCAGGAAGTCGACAACGACGGCCTCGGCCGGGCCGGCTGCAAGCACCGACAGTGCCAGCACGCACAAACCGCTTGCAACGCTCCGCAGTCGGTTTCGCATCAACGCTCCCCTGTTTTACGCTCGGCCGGAAAGCCGCTCGTCCCTGCGGGCCAACATAAACGCCGTGGGACGCTGTAGTTCCCACGTTCTTCATCCTACGCAAACCCGGCGTGCTTGGCACGTTTGTTGTTCGCGCCGACGTGGGGTGCGGCACGTTTTTCTTGGCATGACCCGATCCGGGAAGCCGCACATGCCCGGCAGGCGAAGGCCCCGCTCACAGAGCCCACGCTGCGTGGCCCGCCAACGGGCGCCGCGGCCAATCGCCGACTCGCCGGCGGACGCACGGGCCCCGATTCGGCAGAAACACTCATCCAGGTTTTGCGGTCGAGCCGATCACGACGATTAGGTAAACCTCGCCGGCTGCGGCGTGGGTTGCGCCGCGAAGGACCCCGTGGCCCCGGCGCCGACGACGCCCGCGCCGAGCCAGGCCCGAAATGAAGGACGCCCCCGTGTCACGCATCGCCTCGTTCTGTGACTCGCTGCTGAAGTCGCCCTTGATCTGGGGGGTGCTGACCTGGCTGATGTTCGACCTGGCCGTCCGCCGTATCGGCGGCGAATGGCTCAACAGCTACCTCACGGCCAGCCCGGTGCACCGGATCACCACGGCGGTGTTTTTCGTCGGCATGGCTTCGCTGGCCATCCGGGGGCTGGGGCTGCTGGGGCAGTTTGGCGTGTTCCAGCGTGAGTTGCTGGAGCCCATCCCCGCCGGCGGGCAGCGGGTGGAGGACGCATCACGGCTGCTAGAGCGGCTGGAGGAAGAGCCCGCGTGGCTGGCAAAAACGACCATCGTCAAGCGGCTGTGCGACGCCCTGGAGTACGTCCGGCGCCGGCAGTCCGCCGACGACATCGAGACCCACCTCCGCACGCTCGAAGACACCGACTACAGCCGCATGTCGTCCGGCTACGCCATGGTGCGGGTGGTGACGGGCGTGGTGCCGATCCTGGGGTTCTTGGGCACGGTCATCGGAATCACTATAGCCATCGCCCAGCTCTCGCCGGACCAGCTGGAGTCTTCGCTCAGTGAGGTTACGGCGGGGCTCAGCGTGGCGTTCGACACCACGGCGCTCGCTCTGGCGCTGTCCATCATCTTGGTGTTCGGCAAGCTGCTGGTGGAGCGGACCGAGGAGCGGCTGCTGGTCATGACGGGCCAGCGTGCGGGCCAAGAGCTCATAGGACGGTTCGAGCAGTACGGCGCCGCGACGGACCCCAACGTGGCGTCCATCAGCCGCATGTGCGACCAGGTGGTGCGTGCCGTCGAGGTGATGGCCGCCCAGCAGGCCGACCTCTGGCGGTCGACGATGGAAGAGACCAACGACAAGCTCCAGCAGGCCACGGCGTCAGCCGGCCGCCAGCTCAACGAGGCGGTGTCCTCCGGCCTGCGGCGGAGCCTCGAAGGCCACGCCAAGGGCCTCACCGACGGCGTCGAGCAGCAGCTGGCGCAGCTCAACGTCGGGCTGTCTTGGCAGTCGGAAACGCTCAGCGAAGCGGTGAAGACGCAGGTCGAGGCCCTCACGGCCGCCACGGGAGAGCAGATCGCCGCGATCCGCGAGGGCGTGAGCGGCCAGGCCCAGGCCACGGCCGACGCTGTGCAGGCCCAGGTGGCTGTGCTGACCGAGGTGGTCGAGCGGAGCAGCAAGCGGCTGGATTCGGGCGCCGACGAACTGCTGGGCAACCTGCGGGCGGGGCTCGAGCGGATGGCCGAGCTGCTGGTCGAGGCCCTGCAGAAGCACGGCGAGACGCTCACCGCCGCCGAGCAGGAACTCGCCAGCGAGAACCGGCGCCACCTGGGCGAAGTCGAGGCCGCCCTCGGCGAGGCGATGGTGGTCGCCGCCGACCGCCAAGAGAAGCTCATCGGCCGCAGCGAGCAGCTGCTCACCGGCATGCAGACCGCCGTGTCGGAGTCCGCCAGCGCGACCATCGCCCACCAGAAGCAGCTGGTCAAGCAGGGCGAGGTGCTGCTGAAGGTGGTAGAGACAACCGGCCAGGTCGAGGCGTTGGAAACCGCCCTGAACCGCAACCTCGACGCCCTGGGCCGCGGCCAGAACCTCGAAGAGACGCTGCTGAGCCTGTCTGCGTCCATCCAGCTGCTGAGCGCCCGCGCTGGCCGTACGGGGCCGGACGGCAAGGCCGCGGCGTGACGCGGCAGCGGCTCAGCCCAGCGCCTTTGCCGCACGCCGTGACGTCGGCCGCCCCGCCCTTCGGTCCCGCAAGCACGCACCCCAGCAACGTGCCGCCCTGTGAGTCGTCCCCGGCAAAACCCGTCCGCGGCGCCGGTGTCGCTCTTCCCGTTCCTGGCGGTGCTGCTGTGCACCATGGGCGCGTTGGTCATGCTGCTGGTGGCGATGACGCACGTGTCGCGCGAGAACGCGCTGCTGGCCACCGCTGAGCCCACGCCGCCCGCGGCAGAGCCAGCCCCCGCAGAGCCAGCCCAGCAGATCGACCCGGCCGCCATCCAGCAGCGACTTGTGGACCTTGAACAGGCCGAGGCGTACCTGGCCGAAGTCGAGGCGGAGCGCGAGAAGGTCGACCGTGTGCTACGCGAAGACCAGCTCCGCCTGAGCCAGACCGAAGACCACATCCGCCGGATGCAGGACCAGCTCAAGTCCATGCGTGCGGCGATCGCCGAGCTCCGCGAGACCGAGTCGCAGCACTACGACGACCGGGCCCAGGCGGAGCGGAACCTGGGGCAGCTCGAAGAGCTGATCGCGGAGGCCAAGGCGGAGATCGAGGAGCTAGAGGCGGACCGCGACGGCGCCTTTAAGTCCTACGCCATCGTGCCCTACCGGGGCGCCAACGGCACGGAGCGGCAGCCGATCTACATCGAGTGCCGCGGCGACCGGGCGATCCTGCAGCCCGAGGGCGTCGAGCTCCCGCTGAGCGATTTCGACGAGCCGCTGGGCGTGGGCAACGCCTTGGCCGCCGCCCTGCGGGCGACCCGCGAGTACTACGCCAGCAAGAACCCCGACGCCGGCCACGACCCCGACGCCGAGCCGTACCCGCTGATCATCGTCCGGCCCGATGGCATCCTGATGTACTACCGGGTGCGGCGGGCGATCCGCACGTGGGATTCCGACTTTGGCTACGAGCTGGTGCAGGACGGCTGGGGGCTCGAGTACCCGGCGGCCAACCCGGTGCTGTCGGACCTGCAGACCCGGGCGATCGACCGTGCGCGGATGCGGCGGGCGTTGCTGGCCCGCGCGGCGCCCAGCGCCTACGGACGCGGCGGCGCCGTTGGCGGGTCGCCCCGCGGCCGAGGGTCGGGCGCCACGCAGCCGTACGACCGCGACGTGTTGAGCAGCCGGCCGACGGGCCCGGCGCCGCCGTCGATCGACCCGGGCGGCACGGGCATCGCTGGTCGGGGCAGCCGCCCGCTGGGCCGTCCAGAGTTCGG
Organism: Planctomycetota bacterium; assembly: GCA_039024355.1. Classification (GTDB taxonomy): domain Bacteria; phylum Planctomycetota; class Planctomycetia; order Pirellulales; family Lacipirellulaceae; genus JBCCQL01. Next base: position 606 of record JBCCQL010000240.1, on the reverse strand, counting down.
CGGGCCGGGTATGGCGGGTGGCGGACCAGGCATAGCGGCCGCGGGCGTGCCCGGCAGCGAGACGCCTAGCCAGACGCCCACGCCGGACCGCCTCGCGGCGCGTGGCGGCGCGTCCGGCGACGATCAGCCTAGCGGTGAGACCCAACCAAACGCCTCGGCAAAGCCGCCGCAGTCTGGCGGCGACCAGAGCAGCCCGCCGCCCTCCGGAAGGGCCACGCAAGCCGTTGCGTCGGCCGGCCAGCCGGGCCGCGGGTCCGACCGGCCGGCGGGCGCCGCCGCGGCGGGCGCTTCCGGGAGCGTGAGCATGACAGCGTCGCCCGCTCAATCGCGCGGCGCGGACTGGGCGGTCGAGAAGGGTTCGCCACGCGACATCGCCATCCAGCGGTCGGTGCAGGTGCTGGTCCGCCAAGACCGCCTGGTTGTGCTGCCGGGCCGCGACCGACCTGTCGGCCGGGGCGTCAGCAGCAACGTCGGGTCGACGGTCTACCTGGACGGCGCCACCGCCGGCGGCCTGGACGACTTCGTCACCCGCGTGCAGCAGGCCGTGCGGTCGTGGGGCATCGCCGGCCGGGGCCTGTACTGGCGGCCGGTGCTGATGCTCAACGT
>JBCCQL010000239.1:0-5389 GCA_039024355.1 Planctomycetota bacterium | reverse complement strand
CGCCGCGGCGCCGCGGCGCCGAGTTCTACGACACCCTGCTGTGGCGGGTGCAGCCCAAGCAGCCGACCGCCGGCGATGGATTTGCAATCGGCGTGACCAGCGCCGACCGCCACGCGGGCGTCAGCACCGTGGCGGCGAACCTGGCGATCCGCGCGGCGGACCACCGGCAGTCGCCCGTCCTGCTGATCGACGCCAACCTTCTGCACCCCCGCCAGCAGCGGAACTTCCGCCTGCGGGGCGGCGCCGGGCTGACCGACCTGCTCGCGGGCGAGTGCGGCGTGGGCGAAGCGGTGTTCGACTCTGGCGTCGACGGCCTGTCGGTCATGCCGCTCGGCTCGCCCAGCCTGGTAGAGCGGACCGTGTGCGACCACGACGCAGTCGCGGCCTTGTTTGCTGAGCTGCGGGGCGACTACGCCACGCTGGTGTTCGACCTGCCTCCCGCCAACGCGATGCGGCACACGCTGCTCTTCGCCCAGCAACTCGACGCGACGCTGATGGCCGTCCGCAGCGAAGCGACCCGCACCAAGGCGGCGCGGGCGGCCGTGGCGCGGCTGCAGGCGGACGGGGTCGCGGTGACCGGCTCGGTGGTGACGCAGCAGAAGCGTTACACGCCGCGCTGGCTTTCGCGTTAAACGGAATCGAACACGCCACCGCCGGCCGCGACTACCAGAGCCGCCCCACCCTCCTATGCCTGCCCCCAGCACGCCGACGATTAGCGGCCACGACCCGCCGGACGCCGGCCGGTCGGCCCGGGCGGCTGCGGGCCGAGGCAACGCCGCTGAGCCTACCGGCCCAGATCACGCCGGCCCAAATCCCACCGGTACGGAGCAGCCGGCGACGAGCGGGCCTCGGGCGAAGGAACGGGCGTCGCTGCAAGGGCTCTGCACCATTGCAGACCAGGCGCTGGTGAGCCTCACTAGCTTTGTCACCACCGTGCTGGTGGGCCGCTTGGGCGAGGAGCAGCTTGGCGTCTACGGGCTAGGGGTCGGAACCTTTTGGCTGGCGCTGGGCATCCCCAAGGCGCTGGTTTGGACGCCCTACACCGCCCGCGCCGCGCAGCTGGATGAGCGCGCGCGGGACCGCTTGCGGGCACGCAGCACCGCGTTGCTGGCCGCTCTGGCCGCGGCCGCGGCGGTTGTGATCGCCGCGTGCGGGGCTGTGGTTTACGCCGCGGCGCCCGGGCAGGCTTGGCTCGCCAACCTGCTCTTCTGCATGGCGCCTTTGGCGATGGCGGTGACGCTCCGCGAGCACGTCCGGCGGATCGCCATCGCCGACTTCCGCACTCCGCAGCTGCTGCTGGTCGACCTGCCGCTGTGCGTAGGCACCATCGCCGCGGTGGCGTTGCTGGGCGCCCAGGGCTGGCTGACCGCCTGTACCGCCATCCTGGCCACCGCCGCGCTGGCGGCCGCCACCCTGCCGCTGGTGTGGCGTCAGTTCGCACGCACCAAGCCCTCGCTCGCCGGCGTCGCGGCAGAGGCGCGTAGCAGCTGGCGGTTCGGCCGCTGGCTGCTGCTGGCGGCGATCGCCCTGCTGGTAAGCGACAGCTCGCTGCGGTGGATGCTCACCGGCATGCACGGCAAGGCGGCCATGGGCCTGTTCATGGCGGCGTTTTCGGTCGTCATGCTGGTCAACCCGCTGATGCTGGCCATGAACACCTTCGCCCGCTCCTGGGCCACCCGCGTGTACAGCCGCGGCCACTACCCTGGCCTGCTGCTTCACACGAAGAAATCGACCGCCGTGGCCGCCGCCGCCGCCCTGGTGGCCGCGGTCTTATTCTGGACGCTCGGCGGATACGCGGTGGCGCTAGCCTTCCCGAAGGCGACCAGCGACCCGTGGCTGCTGCGGCTCTTGGCGATTGGCATCTGCCTGCAGGCGACGCTGATCCCGGCCGAAGCCGCCCTGACGGCCATGCAGCGGGGCAAGCAGCTCAGCGCGGCCTCCGGCGCCCGGCTCGCGACGACGCTGGCGGTCGGCGTGCCGCTGGTTTATCTGCAGGGCCCGCTAGGAATCGCGTGGGCGGTGATCGCACGCAGCGTGCCGGTGGTTATCATGTACTGGCGGTCACTGCTGCTTACCGACGAGCGAAAGCAAGCCCCGGCCGAGATTCAGCATTCCGCCGGGGTATCGCCAGCACAAGCGACCACCCTTCCCGCCGCCCCACCCGCCCCTCAGCCAGGCCCCCCTCAGCCAGCCCCGGCCGACTGTGTCGGCGCCTAGATCGCTGGCGTTTAGCAAGCCGCTAATTACACGCGTACCCCGCCTGTACCCCCCCGCCCCGCCATGCTTCTTAGCAAGCCAGACCAATCGGCCCCGTCGCTGGGCAACGACACGGCCGCCACACAGGCGTCGCTGGGTCTGACGGAACTGCTGATCGCTGCGGTGATGCTTGCGATCATCCTGGGCATGCGGCACGACTTCCGCTCGACCTCTGCAAACGAGGGGAAGAGCGTCGAGGAAGGGGCCGGTATAGAAGGCGAAGCCGAGTTTGAGCAAGACGTATCCGTCGCCTACCCCGAACGCAAACTGGCTTTCGTGTTGACTGCCGCACTCGGGCTCTACTGCGTCTCAACAGCTCGGCGGTGGTTTCCACCACGCATCGACCCGGTGATGCTCCTTACAGTTGGCCTGCTGCTCTGGGTCGGGGCGACAATGCTGTGGAGCAAGGACCGCGGCGAGACTGGACGTGAGCTCATACGGGTCGGTGTCTATACATTTGCAGTATTTGCACTCGCGATGCGATTTTCGCCAATCAGCATCTGCCGCATTATTGTGCTGAGCTTGTCCGGCTCTTTTGCCATCGCCTGCGTTTGGGAGCTTGCGGGCGGATCGTTCCACCCAACGGGCTCCGACTACCGCTTGACTGGCTCGCTGCACCCGAACTCGCTGTCCCGGCATGCGCTGATCGCTGGGATTGGTGCAACCGCCTTCTGGGCGGCGGGGGGCGAGCACCGCAAGAAGTGGCTGATCATCCTCGTGGCCGCTGTCGTGGTCATCCTGCTCACAAAGTCTCGGACGTCTCTCGCCACGTTCCTGTGCGGGGTCGGCATGGTGTTTTTTGCTGGCCGGCCGGTGCGGCGGCTTGTTCTCCCGGCCGCCCTAGCTTGCACGGTACTAGCCGCCGGTTGCTTGGCGTTTGCCGTCGGGGGCCGAGCGATCAACAAGCGTGCCGCCAACATCACGTCGTTGGGGCGTGAGGACCAGTCCAGCGCTCTGACAGGCCGCCTGCCGCTGTGGTCCTTGCTTATGAAGGAGTCTGCCGGCAGGCACCTGCAGGGCGCGGGATTCGGCGCGTTTTGGAACGTCCGACAGACCGAACGCGTCGGGGACAAGCTGCTTTGGTACCCTCGGCACGCGCACAGCGCCTATGTTGAGACAGTGCTCAACATCGGTGTCATTGGCTTGGCGATCACACTCGTGTTAGCCCTGACGACTCTGTCAAAGTCGTTCTGGCTGGTCAACGCCACAGGAGCTGTGGAGTACCGGATCTTCGCGGGCATCGTCACAGCGGGCCTAATAAATGGCCTGGCCGAAGCCGCCTTCGTCATGCCACGAGACCTGGCCATTTTTACGGGTCTGGCCGTCGTGAGTGTCGGCTACGCGTCAACGTCGCCAGCCTACGCGGCCGTCACCCCGCGTGCCGGACCGCCACCCCAGCGTCGGCCCGCCCCGGCCGCTTACGCATAGTGTTCGCACACACGTGCAGTCTCCTGCAGGCATCTCAACGCATAACGCCATGAACCCGCCCCGCGTTTCTGTGCTGATGACCGTATACAACGGCATGCCGTACCTGCCGGCGTCGATGGACTCCATCCTGCAGCAGACCTTCGCCGACTATGAGTTCATCGTCGTCAACGACGGCTCGACCGACGGAACGGCCGACTACCTGGCGGGCCTGAGCGACACGCGGGTGCGGGTCATCCACCGCGAGAACGGCGGCACCGCCGCGGCCGCGAACCAGGGCCTGGAGCACTGCCGGGGCGAGTACGTCGCCCGCGTCGACGCAGACGATATCTCGCTGCCGACGCGGCTAGAGAAGCAGGTGGCGTTTCTGGACCGCCGCCCGGAGGTCGGCCTGGTGGGCACGCAGATGGCGCCGCTGGGCGACGCCGGCGTTGGCGCCAGCCTGATCCTCCCCACCGAGCACGAAGAGATCTACCAGGCCATGCTCGACGGCCGCCACGGCCTGGGCCACGCCAACATCATGATGCGGACCGACGTGCTCCGCGGCATCGGCGGCTACTGGAAGCTGCGCCTGCAGGACGCCTGGGACATGATGCTGCGGATGGGCGAGGCGTCCAAGCTGGCCAACCTGGACGAGGTGCTGCACCACTACCGCGTGCACACCGGCAGCCTCAACGGCAAGGCGATGCGGCGGATGCGGACCAGCATCGACTACGCCCGCGAGCGGGCACGCCGCCGCAACGCCGGCCTGCCCGAGATCAGCTACGAGGAGTTCCAGTCGCAACGCGACGCACGCCCGTGGCCGAAGCGTGTGCTGGAGTCGATCGACCTGCACGCCCGCGCACAGTACCGGCTGGCCCTGGCGGAGCTGCACGGCGGTCGGACCCTCATCGGCTACCCACGCATGGCGTGGGCAGCGCTGTGCGCGCCGCGGCTTACGCTCGAACGGCTGGGCCGCATTTTTTCGCCGCCCGCCTCACGCGGCAACGGACACGCGTCGTAACACCCAGCACCAAAGCCCCCTGCATCGCTGCGGCGAAACCGCACCAGCACCAAACCTCTTCCAGCAACCTCACCCAACCGCCCCGCCCCTACACCACCCTCCCAACGGACAGCACGCAGACCATGAGCATCGCGATCATCACCGGCTCGGCCGGCCTCATCGGCTCGGAGGCCGCCGCCTACTTCGCCGAGCAGGGCATGGACGTCATCGGCATCGACAACGACATGCGGAGCCAATTCTTCGGCCCCGAGGCCTCGACCAAGTGGAACCGCGGCCGGCTGGAGGAGCGGCTGGGCGGCCGGTACACGCACAAGGACATCGACATCCGCGACGACGCGGCGGTGGACGCCCTGTTCGAGAAGCACGGGGCGGACGTCTCGCTGGTGGTGCACACCGCGGCCCAGCCCTCGCACGACTGGGCCGCGCGGGCGCCGAAGGTTGACTTCGGCGTCAACGCCGTCGGCACGCTGAACCTGCTGGAGGCCGTGCGGCAGAACTGCCCGAAGGCGGTCTTCATCTTTACGTCCACCAACAAGGTGTACGGCGACACGCCCAACCGGCTGCCCCTCATCGAGCAAGAGACCCGCTGGGAGATCGACCCCAGCCACCCCTACGCGGGCGGCATCCGTGAGGACATGTCGATCGACCACTCGATGCACAGCCTGTTCGGCGCCTCGAAGGTGGCGGCCGACGTCTTGGTGCAGG
>JBCCQL010000238.1:0-5418 GCA_039024355.1 Planctomycetota bacterium | reverse complement strand
CCACGCCCCCGGCGACGCGTAGGTCGCCGGCGGGTTGGTGGCGGGCTGCGGTAGGCGTGGGGTGGGGTTTCGCCGATACTGGCGGCATGCCCGACTTTGCCCAACGCGGACCGATCACCACGCTGCACGACCTGGGGACGGTCGACTCGGTGCGGCTCGAGGCCGAGCTGCGCGAGGCGGTCCGCACGTACCCCATCGGCCTGGTGCTGCCGGTTACGGCGGCGGACATGCGGCTGCCGCCGTTCGGGCAGATTGTGGAGAAGCTGGCCGAGGCCGACTACCTCCGCACGATGTGCATCGTGCTGAACCGCACGGAGTCCGAGGACGACTACCGCGAGATGCTCCGCTTGACCGCTCCGATGGGCGGCCGGGCCCACGTGCTGTGGACCGATGGGCCGCGCGGCAGGGCGGCGCTGGCAGACCTGCTGGGCGCCGGCTTCGAGGTAGAAACGCCCGGCAAGGGGCGGGCCGTCTGGTTCGCCTTCGGCTACCTGCTGGCCGACCCCGACCTGAAGGCCTTCGTCCTGCAGGATGGCGACATCGAGAACTACGACAACGAGATGCTGGTGCGGCTGAGCCTGCCGATGGCCCACGCCGGTATGGACTTCGACTTCTGCAAGGCGTTCTCCGCACGCTGCACCACCAAGATGCACGGCCGGGTGGTGCGGCTGCTGGTGACGCCCATGCTGCGGGCGCTGATCTCGGTGATGGGCAACGACCCGTACCTGGTCTTCTTGCGGAGCTTCCGCTACCCGCTGGCCGGCGAGTTCGCGATCACCTCGACGCTGGCCCGCTCGAACCGCATCCCGTGCGACTGGGGGCTGGAGGTGGGCACGCTGGCCGAGGTGTTCCGCAACACGTCGCCCAAGCGGGTGTGCCAGGTAGACATCGCGCGGCTGTACGACCACAAGCACCAGGCGATGTCGCTGGACGACCCGTCGCGGGGGCTGATGAAGATGGCGTCGGACATCCTGCGGAACCTGATCCGGACGCTGGCCAGCCGCGGCACGGTGTTCGGCAAGGGGCACTTCATCACGCTGCGGTCGGCCTACCTGCGGCTGGCGCAGGACGCCATCCGCCAGTACCACGCCGACAGCCTGATGAACGGCTTGGACTACGACCGGCACAGCGAGGAGCAGGCGATCGAGGGCTTCGCCCAGCTGGTGACGCAGACCGGAGACGTTGTCTACCAAGACCCGTCCGGCGAGCCGGCCCTGCCGACGTGGACCCGCGTGCTGACGGCGTTCCCGGACTTCCCGCAGCGGCTGCGGCAGATCGCCGCCGACGACCGGGCAGAGTACGGCGCGGGCTAGGCTTCTGCGGGCCCGGCTTGCGGCGGGATTGGCGGCGACGTGGCGGGCGTGGTCTGCTCAGCTTCGCCGGGTGGTTGGCGGCCGCGGCGGTCGAGCACCGCCGTGGCGGCCACGCACGCCAGGCCGGCCAGGGTGAGGGGCACGGCCGGCAAGTCGGGCGACGCCGCGACGACGAACGCCGCCCGCTGCAGCGTGTACGGGCGTAGGCGGTCGCCCGGCGCGGTGCGGTTCCACTCGGCGGCTGCGTTGGTGGCGATCGCCCCGCCCAGCACCAGCCCGGCTGCCAGCACGCCCAGCCCCAGCCGGCGCCGCACGCCCCGCGGCGCCAAGCGGGACAGCAGCACGGCGGCGGGCGCCAGCAGCAGCGTGAGCAACAGGTGGTAGCCGACGAGCGCCTCGGTTGACGCCGCGCAGCCCCACGGCCCGCAGATGCTGTAGCCGATAAGGCCCTGCGCCTCGTGCAGAAACGCCGCGCCGGCAATGGCGCCGCCCCACGCCACAAGGCCGCCGGCGATCACCACGCGGCGGCGCCAACAGGGCTCTGGCGGTGACGTGCGTGCCGTGATGCTCTGCATGACGCCCAGTCTACCAAGCCTGCCGACGTGCAGCGGGTGCGGTGCCGCACACGGGAGCGGATTCGCGCGGCTGGATTCACGCGGGTGGAATGATCGGTTTGGCATCCGCTGTTGCCCGCACCGCCGCGTCCGGGGAGACTGCTGCACCGCGTCAAGCACCCCAAAACGCCGACCCGCGAGTACACAATGGGAACCCGCGTCACGCTGATGCTCGTCGCCGCTGTTGCGCTGATGCACGCAGCCGCCTACGCCTACGGCCAGGAAGACGCTGAGGCAGTGCGAGCGCAGATCGCACAACTCCGCGCGACAATCGATGCGGGGGCGCCACCCTCGCTGCTCCAGAGCAGCCCCGCTGAAGTGGCTGACCAAATCGGACGGCTTGAATCCCAGGCGGCGGCTTTGCCCTCGGTGGGAGGCGAGAACGGCTTCCTGCACGCGGCGCCAGGGCCGCCCGACGCGGCGGGGCCACTGCGGCCGGCGCCCATCGGGCCGCTGACGCAGGGTGGGTTCCCCCGCCAGCCCATCTGGCCGGCGATGGCCATGCCCGCCGTGGCGGCCGGCCCCACGCAGCCTTTCCCATACGGCCAACTCAACACGCCGCCCACGCCGCATTGGACGCCGAAATCGCCGCATGCAGGGCCCAGAAGCGGGCCGACCACCCCAGGCCTGCCAAGGGGCGGCCTGCAAACGTTGGTCGCTCCGCCGCTTGTGGCCCAAGCGAACGGCGCGGACTGCGAGGACCCGCGGCTGCTGCTGCAGAACACGGCGTTTCAGCTCGACTCGCTCGCCCACCGCCTGGAGGTGCAATCGCTCTACGAGCAGGCCGACGCGGTGAGGTTGGCTGCCGGCAAGCTCCGCGCCGCGGCGCGGCGGCAAAACACAGCCGGCGCCCAAGAGCCCGGCGTCGGCGTGGCCCCGGTGGCCGAGCAACCGAGCCCGCCTGGCAAAGCGGCTGCGGACCAACGCCCGTAGCAGCCGGCGCACGCTTGCCCAAGGCGGAAAGTTGACAGCAACATCAGCCGCCATTAGTGTCGGTGGTTTAGGCAGTTATGGCGATTCGGTTGGTGGTTCGGCTGGTGGTTCGATGCCGCCGACGCCCCGCCAACGGACCTCTCCGGCCGACCGACTCGCCGTTCCCGCGCCGCTCTGCACGGCGAACGTGCTGGGCGCCCCACTCGCTGAGCAGGCTCTATGTCGAAGCTAGGCAACTTTCTCATCAAGAAGGGCGTGAACGGGGCGGAGCAGCTCGCCGAGGCGAAGTCGTACGGTGCGTCGCAGAACTGCAAAGAGCACGAGGCCCTGGTCAGCCTCGGCTACGCGACCGAAGAGCAGGTTTCGCAGGGCATGGCCGACCTGCACGGCTATCAGTTCTACGACCTGAGCGACGTGCCGATCCCGCCCGCGGTGGTGGAACTGGTCCCCGAGTCGGTGGCCCGCGAGAACGCCATCATCCCGCTGGCCGAAGAAGACGACGCCCTCAAGGTGCTGGTCAGCGACCCGGACGACTACGAAACGCTCGATAAGCTGCAGTTCATCCTGAACCGCAAAATCGAGATCGGCGTCGCCACCCGCCCAAGCATCCTGGAGGCCATCAACCGCAACTACGGGCAGATGGGCGACGAGTCCGCAGACTCGATGCTGCAAGAGTTTACCGACACGGCGATCGACTTCACCGAGACCGAGGGCGATGACGACGACGCCGACCTGGAAGCCGACGAGGCCAGCGCCCCGATCGTACGCCTTGTGCAGCTGATGGTGAGCGAGGCGGTGCAGCTGCGGGCGTCCGACATCCACGTCGAGCCGTTCGAGGACCGGGTGCGGATCCGCTACCGCATCGACGGGGTGCTGGTGGAGCGCGACAGCCCTCCCCGCCGGCTGCTCAGCGCGTTGCTATCACGCATCAAGATCTTGGCGAAGATGGACATCGCCGAGCGGCGCCGCTGCCAAGACGGCCGCATCAAGATCACCGCGGGCGGCAAGGAGCTGGACCTCCGCGTGAGCATGCTGCCCACCAACCACGGGCAGAGCTGCGTGATGCGGCTCCTGGACAAGGACAACATCAAGATCGGCGTGCGGCAGCTCGGCCTGTCCGAGCACGACTTCCGCACGTTCCAGAACCTCATCCGCCGGCCCAACGGCATCTTCCTAGTGACCGGCCCGACCGGCTCCGGCAAGACGACGACGCTGTACGCGTCGCTCAACGAGCTGAATCGGCCCGACCGCAAGATCATCACGGCTGAGGACCCGGTCGAGTACTACCTGCCGGGGATCAACCAGGTCGAGGTGAAGCACTCGATCGGCTTGGACTTCGCGAAGATCATCAAGGCGATGCTCCGCCAGGCGCCGAACGTGATCCTCGTCGGCGAGATGCGTGACTACGAGACGGCGTCGATGGGCATCCAGGCGTCGCTCACCGGCCACCTAGTGTTCAGCACGCTGCACACGAACGACGCGCCCGGCGCCGTCACCCGGATGGTCGACATGGGCGTGCCGGCCTATCTCGTGGCGGGCAGCGTCATCGGCATCCTCGCGCAGCGGCTCGTGCGGGTCGTCTGCGCGAAGTGCAAGGCGCCCGACCAGCCCTCGAAGTACGACCTCGAGGCGGCCGGCATCACGCCCGAGATGGCCGAGACGGCCACCTTCATGCGGGGCCGGGGGTGCAACAACTGCGGCGGCACCGGCTATCGGGGCCGGCTCGGCATCTTCGAGCTGATGATCATGAGCGGGAAGATCCGGGAGCTGTCGTTCCAGGGCGCCTCGACCCAAGACCTCCGCCGCGAGGCGATCAAGGCGGGGATGACCACTCTCTTTGACGACGGCATCCGCAAGGTGCTCAACGGCACGACGACGCTTGAACAGGTTTTCAAGGTCGCGAAGAAGACCTGATCGGGCGATTCGCCGAGGATCGGGCCGCTTGCAGCGGAGGTCCGGTCAGGCCGCCGGAACGGCAGATTTCGCCTAACCCATTCGTCGCAAAACACTTGCGATGAATCGCGGCGGAGCGAATACTATCGGAGCCAGCGGGAAGCTTCTCCGGCGGGGCAACCGGAACAGAATCCCCCCAACGCGACCGCCGCTCGCGTGGCCGTGGAGAACGCCCGCCGGGCGTCTCTCGCGGAAACGTCGATTGGTACACTTAGCGCTGCGCCCGTCGCGGCGTGACGAGCTTCTCTTTCGCCGACCGCCACACCGATCGCTCCGCCGGACGTCGACATGGGCACGATCCTCATCGACAAGCTGCTCTCGGCGGTGGTCAAGCAGGGGGCGAGCGACCTGCACATCACGGTCGGCCAGCCGCCGGTGCTGCGCCTCAGCGGCCGGATGCAGAAGCTCAAGACCAAGGTGCTCGAAGAGTCCGACACGATGGGCCTGATGAAGAGCATCACGCCCGACCGCTGCCAGCAGGAGTTTCAGGAGACCGGCAGCACGGACTTCGGCTTCGCCTTCGGCGAGCAGGCGCGGTTCCGCGTGTCGGTGTTCCGCCAACGCGGCAAGGTGGCGATGGTCCTCCGGCAGATCCCGGTCGACCT
>JBCCQL010000237.1:0-5418 GCA_039024355.1 Planctomycetota bacterium | reverse complement strand
CTGCAGGTAGCGCCGCCTGCCTGTAAACGCGGTCGCAGAAGCCTGTTACGCAGCAGGGCGCCCGCCGGTTCGACCGTTGCGACTGCGAATACACCGCAGTTTTGGCGGTCATTTACGGTCAAATCTACACAATTGCAGGCGAAAGCTGTTGCGAGATCGAGCAAACTACAGCGGGTGTTGCGTTGGTGTAGTCAGATGGCGAAGTGGTGTTTTCTGCTGCAAGGAGGGCGAAGCAGGCGATGCGGTGCATCGTCGATGCAGCCCAACGCCGCCGCGGGAAACACCACGCAGCCAGGTGGCTACACCAACGCAAGATTCGCTGTAGCACCCGACGCCTGCGGCATTCCTCCAGGGATGCCGGCTTTTCCCACGGGCATCGATTGCGGCAACGCGGGTTGCCGCGAGTGCCTCATTGCTCGGTTTTTCTAGAACGCCGCAGAGGCGGCTCCGCAAAACCGCTTGGTCCGGGCCACTCACGGGCCCGCGTGCCGGTACCGAATGCCAGATTCTTCGCCAGAGCATCCTGACGATGGCCCCGACGACGCCGGACACGCCCCGCTGGGCGACACGCCGGGCGGGCCGGCGGTGGTCGCCGCGCTGCCGACGCCTGAGCAAGCCGCGGAAGCGCGGGCCTACTCGCGGGCGTCGCTCCGGTGGACGCTGATCGACATGGGGCTCGACCTGGTGGTGCTCATTGCGATGGTCGTGCTGATCGGCCCCGCGATCGATGGTTGGTTGTCGGGATTCACGCCGCTGGCAGGCGAGCGTTCGCTCGCCAGGCTGGTCGCCCTCGGGGCGCTGATTACCGGCATCCATTCGGTGATCTCGCTGCCGGTGTCGTTCTTTGGCGGCCACCGGCTGGAGCACCGCTTTGGGCTCAGCACGCAATCGCTCCGCGCGTGGGCGGGCAGCTGGGCGAAGAAGTCGCTGCTCGCGGTGCTGCTGCTGTCCGGCTTGTACGCAGGGCTGTTTGTGATCATCTGGAACGCCGGCGCGTACTGGTGGGTGGCCGCGGCGGCCGCGTTTTTCCTCGTCGGTGCGGTGCTGGGCCAGCTCGCCCCGGTGGTGATCCTGCCGCTGTTCTACGAGGTGACGCCGCTCGAGGGCGACGAAGACGCCGAGCGTCTGCGCGCCCTGGCCGCAGGGACCGGCGTGCAGATCGAGGGCGTCTTCCGGCTGGGCATGAGCGCGGAGACCACCAAGGCGAACGCCATGCTCGCCGGGCTGGGGTCGACGCGACGTGTCCTGCTGGGCGACACGCTGCTCGACTCTTTCACGCCTGCCGAGATCGATATGGTGTTCGCCCACGAGCTGGGCCACCACGTCCATCGCCACCTGGCCAAGCTGCTGGCCCTGGCCGGCGTCACGGCGCTGCTGGGCTTTTACCTGTGCCACGCCGCGCTCAGCGTTTGGACCGGCGTGGGCGACCCCGGCGGCTGGCCCGTTGCCGCATTGCCGAAGGTCGCGCTGCTGCTGACGGTGTTTTCGATGCTCATCGGGCCGCTGCAGAACATGGTGAGCCGCGCCTTCGAACGCCAGGCAGACGCCTACGCGCTGCGGCGCACGGGCGACGCCGGCGCCTTCCGCTCGGCGTTCCTGAAGCTCGCCCGCATGAACAAGGCCGACCTCGACCCGCACCCGCTGGAGGTCTGGCTGCTGCACAGCCACCCGCCCATCCGCGAGCGGCTAGCCAGCGCCGGCGTGACCGCCTGAGCGTGAACGGCCTCACGCGGCTACCCGAGGCGCCCGTGTGGTTTGCCTATGGGCGCCTCGGGTAGCCGACGCGCAGGCAGCGGGGTCGGCGGCGGCAACCCATGGTTGGGCATGTGGGTGCCCAGCGGCCTGCCGCCCAACCTGATTGTGCTGCCCCTCCTCTGCCCATGGCCAGAGCCGGGATCGGAGCCCGGCGCGCTTGCAGAAGACGACCCGGGGGGCGAGCCGCCGCGGAAGCAGCCAACACCGCCAAGCGAAGGATTACCGCCGAGCGACGAGCGTGCCGCTCACGCGCCGGACGAGCTGCCGCATCTCTAGGACGCTGAGCGTGGCCAACACACGCGGCACCGGCAGGCCTGTGGAAGCCACTACCGAATCGATCGCCGTGGGTGTTGGCTCGATCGCCTGCAGCACCTGCTGCTCGATCTCGTTGAGCGACAGTTCGCCGACGCTCCGCACCTCTCCGCCGTCGTCCGTGGGCGTTGGCTCCGCGAGGGGGCCCAGCTCTTCCAGCACGTCGTCGACGCAGCCCACCAGCTTGGCGCCGTCTTGGATCAGCCGGTTGCAACCCGCAGACAAGCGGCTGTCGATCGGGCCCGGCACGGCAAACACCTCGCGGCCCTGCTCCGCGGCGTGCTTGGTGGTGATCAACGCGCCCGACCGCTCGGCCGCCTCGACCACAATCGTCCCAAGCGACAGCCCGCTGATGATGCGGTTGCGTTGGGGGAAGGCGCCGCTCATCGGCGGCATGCGTGGTGGGGCTTCGCTCAGCAGGCACCCGCTCCCGGCGACTTCTGCGGCGAGCTGCGTGTGCTCCGGCGGGTAGAGCTTGAGCAGGCCGCCGCCGAGGACCGCGATGGTCCGCCCGCCGGCCGACAAAGCACCGCGGTGTGCCGCGCCGTCGATGCCGCGGGCCAGCCCACTGACTACCGTCAAACCGGCGCGGGCGAGCCCGGCCGCCAATCGCTCGGCCTGCTTCAGGCCGTACCGAGTGGCGTGGCGAGAGCCGACGATGGCGACCGCCAGATCATCCTGGCGTAGCAGGTCGCCCTTGGCGAAGAGCACGCCGGGCGGGTCGTGGACCTCTCGCAGGCTGCGGGGGTAGCGGTCGTCTGACTCGATGAGGACACCGATCCCGGCGGCCGACGCGGCCGCGAGCTCCCCTTCGGCGTCACGCTCGCTGCTGGCCTGGATCTTCGCCACGAGCTTCGGCCCGATGCCGGGGGTTCGGCCTAAGTCTGCCGCCGAGGCTGCGAAGACGGCCCCGGGCGTGCCGAACGCAGCCAAGAGATTTGCCCGCAGGCGAGGCCCCACCCCAGAGACCATGGCGAGGCGGACTTCGTCAATCAGCGTCGGGTCGGGCGTCGTGGCCATCCGCGAGCCCCGCCCTGCTGTGACGCAAAACTAGGTTGGGTCGCCCCGTGCCATCCCAGCCCAGGCTGATGCTGAGCGTTGCCGACCGACGGGAAGTTCCAGGGCACACCCGCGGCGAACGCTGAGCAAGAAGCACCCGCGTTACCACGGCAACACCAACCAATGCCACCGCATCTCTCGACGCCGCGATCCCGCTCAGTCGGTTTCCGCCGTGCCGGCAAAGCCGGCGATGCCCCTCGCGATGCACACGAACTTGACCAGTTCCGCCAAGCTTTTGGCCTGCATCTTGCGCATGATCTTGGACCGACGGAGCTCAACGGTCCGCAGCCCGATCTGCAGCGACTGGGCGATCTGCTTGTTGGCGAGGCCGTCAAGCATGGCGTCGAGCACCTCGTTCTCGGCGTCGGTGAGGCGTGTCAGGCGTGCCTTCAGCTGGGCGGTGTCGGCCGCTTTTTGTGCCTGGCGGGCGCCGGTGGCAACGTGCTGCCGCAGCGTGTCAGCCAGCAACTGGGGTGACTGGTCGGTCAGCAGCACGTCCGTCAAGCCCCGCCGCATGGCCGCAATCACTTCGTCGGCGTCGGCTTGGTGAGAGAAAGCAAGCAGCGGAGTGCCCCCGGCGAGCTCACGCACCTCTTCGATGTTGCGGCCGGCCAAGGCCTCGCGGAGCGGCCCAGCGAAAACAGTGCAGACGGGAACCTGCGGCGCCGCCGAGCCACCAACTACCGACGAGCTTTCGTACGGCGATCCGTTGCCCGCCCCGTTGCCATTGCCGTTACCTACGGGGTTGTTCAGCAGGCCCGTGGCGGAGCCCCCCATGTCTCCGTGGCCGTTGGTCCCACCAACCGAGCTGTACCCACCTTGGGTAGACCCGTTTTGTGCCGAGCTCGTCCCGGCGCTAGAAAATCCGTTGCCCGCCTCGTGTCCGCCGGCCCGTGAGCCCAGGGCTTGGGCGTTCGCCCAGCTTTCGACGTCCGCGTAGGTGCTTGCCTCGACACCGATCGCCGCGCAGATGTCCTTCAGGCGAGTACCCAGATTCGGGTCAAAGTCGATCAAAGAAATACGCATGGCTAATCAACCAGCTTGAGTTGTGGCGTGCAGAAAACAGGGCTGCGGCTAAACGCAAAAACGTAGCTCAGCGGGGCACGCGCAGCAGAACATATAAGAATCGCTACGGCGTTAGTCGCACTGTAAGTCGGACAACACGAATGACCACCGCGTGGTCTAGGTTCGGCGCTGCGACCGCCCCAGAGGCCGGTTTTTGCAACGCTCACGCCCCAAAAGAATCGCACACCGGTCCAAAGAAACCGCGAGACGCGGCGGTATGCCGCACATCTGGAAGACGGTGTTGCCGTGTGTCCGTTGTAGAGTCGCGGACGCGGCTCCACCCCAGAATGCACGCCTGTCAGCCGCTTACGGCCGACAGGATGGAGCTGGCTGCGATGCCGCCCACCAGCTCGGCGTGGCCGATCTTTGTCGGCAGCACAAACCGGATTTCCCCGGCCTGCACCTTCTTGTCACGCCACATCAGACGCAGCAGTTCCTCCGCGTCGAGGCCCTCTGGGCATGCCGTTGGCAGGTGCAGTGCGGCGATCAGATCGTGCTGCCGCTTGGTCTCTTCTGCGGTGACGCGGCCCGCGGCTTCGGCCAAGCGTGACTCGCACAGCATGCCGATGGCGACCGCCTCGCCGTGCAGCACGCCCTGGTAGTTCGTGGCGGCTTCGATGGCGTGGCCGACGGTGTGCCCGTAGTTGAGGGTTGCCCGGCGGCCGGACTCCTCGCGCTCGTCGGCCTCGACGATGTCGGCCTTCAGCCGACAGCAGCGGGCGATGACCTCGCGGAGCGTGGCCGGGTCGCGGCGGTTGAGCTCGGCCGTGTGGCCTTCGAGGAAGGCGAAGAAGTCGGCGTCCATGATCACGCCGTACTTGACCACCTCGGCCAGGCCGGCGCGGTACTCACGGTCGGGCAGAGTGGCGAGCACCGCCACGTCGATGATCACGCCGCGGGGCTGCCAGAAGGCGCCCACCATGTTCTTGCCGCCGGGCAGGTTGACGCCCACCTTGCCGCCGACGGAGCTATCGACCTGCGCCAGCAGCGACGTCGGCGCCTGGAAGAAGGCCAGCCCGCGGGCGTAGGTCGCCGCGACAAAGCCCGCCAAGTCCCCCACCACGCCGCCGCCCACGGCCAGCACGACCGAGTCGCGGTGGACGCCCACGTCGAGCCTCGTCGCCCACAAGTCCTGCGCCCCCGCCGGCGATTTGCTCGGCTCGCCCCCGGCGATTTCCAACACAAGCGCGTCGAGCGACGCGGCGGTCAGTTTGTCCGCCCGCGTGT
>JBCCQL010000236.1:0-5452 GCA_039024355.1 Planctomycetota bacterium | reverse complement strand
GCGGGGCGTGCCGCCGCTGCTGGTGGTTGGCGCCGGCATGGGGCTGGTCTGCTTGGGCTTCGGGGCGTCGTCGCTCGAAGGCGTTGGGCTGCTGGGCGGCGGGCTGGTGCTGGCCGTCGTGCTGGTGCCGGTGTGGACGGCCGGCGAGATGCTCTCCGCGCCGTTCACCATGACCTTCGTCGCCAGCCGGTGCGCGGGGCCGGGCCGGTCGCTGTACATGGGGCTGAACGCGGCGTCGCTGTCGGCGGCCATGGTCGCGGCGCCGCTGATCGGCACGCGGCTCTACGAGGCCAACCCGCACCTGCCTTGGTGGATCAGCCTGGGCATGGCGGGCGTCTTGCCGGCGGCCTTCTGGGGCCTGGCCCGCCACGCCCGCTGACCGGGCACGATGGGCCCGCGGGTGGGTAGCGCCATCGACTGCGTCGCTTTTTTGCGGGGGTTTCCCCCCCTTGCGGCGTTCGGTGTAGACTGGACCTCGGTGCATGACGGGCCGGCGACGCGGGCCACGCCCAGCCTCCGCGTGTCGCCCCAGCGGGGCCCGCGTTCTTGTCGAGGGCAGCGGCTCAAGGAACAGGAGAGAACCGCCATGGCGAGCGTCGCCGAGGCCATCAAGAGTGGCCTGATCCCCAACACGGCCGAGCTTGAGGTCAACAAGCTGTTCCGCGCCTGCGTCAAGCAGGAGGGGAGCGACCTGCACCTGAAGGTCGGCAAGCCGCCCATGGTGCGTGTGGACGGCACGCTGAGGCCGCTCAACCGCGGGCCGATGGACGACGAGGAGATGGTCCGCTGCCTGTACCCGCTGCTGAACGAGCGGAACAAAAAGATCTTTGAGAAGGACGGCGGGGCCGACTTCGCCCACACCGTGCAGGTGGACGAGACCAACTGGCGGTTCCGCGTCAACCTGCTGCAGCAGCTGGGCCACATGGGCATGGTCGCCCGGCGGGTCAGCAGCTGGATACCGGACTTCGACGGCCTGCACCTGCCGCCCTCGGTGGTCGAGCTCTGCAAGTTCGACCAGGGCATGGTCCTGCTGGCCGGCGTCACCGGCTCCGGCAAGAGCACGACCATCGCGTCGATGCTCAACTGGATCAACCGCAACTACCGCAAGCACATCCTGACGCTCGAAGACCCCATCGAGTTCGTCTTCACCGAGGAGAAGTGCCTGATCAACCAGCGCGAAATCGGGCTGGACGTGATCGACTTCGAGGTCGGCATGAAGCATGCTGTCCGCGAGGACCCGGACGTGATGCTGGTCGGCGAGATGCGGGACAAAGAGACCTTTATGACGGCCATCCACGCCGCCGAGACGGGCCACCTGGTGTTCGGCACCATCCACGCCGCCAGCGCGTCGAGCACCATCGGCCGCATCCTCGACCTCTTCCCGCAAGAGATGCACGGCGCCCTGCGCAGCGCCATCGCGATGAACATGAAGGGCATCATCGGCCAGAAGCTGCTCAAGAGCATCAAGCCGGGCGTCGGCCGGGTGCCGACGGTCGAGATCATGACCTTCTCGCCCACCATCCGCAAACTGGTGCTCGACGAGCAGGACCACAAGCTGGGCGACGCCATCCGCGTGGGCGCCGAGGACGGCATGCAAGACTTCACGCAGAGCCTCAAGCAGCTGGTCGACGACGAGCTGATCGACCGCGGGGTGGCCCTGGAAGTAGCGCCCAACCGCGACGCGCTGAAGATGGCGCTCAAGGGCATCAACGTATCGCAGGGCGGCATCCTCTGATCACGCACGTATCGGCCGAGGCTCCCCGGATGCGGCTCTCTTCTGCTACGACGCTCTTCCCCGTTCTGCCGGTGCTGCTGGCGGCGTTGCTGCTCTGGCTGCCGGCCGGCGCTGCGCAAGGCCAGCTGCCGGACGAGGCGATCATGACCGGGAGCGAGCCGGCAGGGTCCGCCGCTGCCGAACCCGACGCGGACGGGGCTGCCGGCGACGAATCCGCGACCGACGAATCCGATGCGGCCAGCGAGTCCGAGTCCGAGGCCGAGCTCGAGACCGACTCCGGCGTCGACTCCGGCGCCTGGGACAAGTGGGACGACGAGCACTCGATTAAACGCGCCACCGAGCGATCCATCGCCTGGCCCAAGGCGCTGCTGGTGCAGATCGCCTTCCTGATCTGGGTCCGCACGGGCGACTGGATCAACCGCGACGTCCAGATTTATCGGCTGAACCACCTGGTGTGGAACCCGGTGGTGCTGGTGTCGGGCGTGCTGGCGGGGGCGCTGCTGTTTGTGGCGCCGTTCGTGGTGTCTGGGCCGCTGATCGTGTTGACGCCTTTCGCGCTGATCATCGCCTACGCCATTGCGCACAACCGGGCGGTCGAGCCGCACCAGAAGGTGTTCACCCGCGACTGGCTGCGGCACACGATGGCCGGGGCGGGCGGGGCCGTCGGCATGAAGGTCAGCACCGAGAAGCAGGCCGACTACATGAAGGGCGCCGCCGTTGAGCTGATCGCCCGCGGCTCGGACGACCCCACCAAGAACAAGGCCAACCTGCTGACCGCCCGCCAGAGCCCCGGCTACGTGCTGGTCAAAGAGCTGGTGGCCGACATGGTCCGCAGCCGGTGCGACCAGGTGATGTTCGACTACCGGCAGGACACCGTCGCCACGCGCCGCAATATCGACGGCGTCTGGCACAACGGCGAGGCGGTGGAGCGTGACACGGGCGACGTCATGCTGGCCGTCATGAAGCAGCTGGCCAACCTCAAGCCCACCGAGCGGCAGCGGCGGCAGTCCGGCCAGATCGGCGCCGAGTACGAGGGCGGCCAGTACAGCCTGCAGATCACCAGCCAGGGCGTCAAAACCGGCGAGCGTGTCATGCTGGCCGTCCGCGACATCGCCGCCAAGTCGCTCCGCACCTACGCGGAGCTGGGCATGCGCGACAAGATCCGCACGCAGTGGGAAGAGGTCATGGCGGCCGACACCGGCTTCGCCGTCATCTCGGCGCCGGCCGGCGGCGGGCTCACCACGCTGTTCGACGTCTCGCTGCTAGAGACCGACCGGCTGATGCGGGACTTCTTCGCCATCGAGGACGTGCACCACCCGGAGCGTGACATCGAGAACGTGGCGGTCAAGCCGTACGACTCGAAGCAGGGCGAGACCCCCGCCACGCACCTGGAGAAGCTCATCCGCCTGTACCCGAACGTCTACGTCTGCCGCGACCTGGTCGACGCCAAGTCCGCCAAGGGCCTGATGGACGAGGTGCGCGATGAGAAGCTGCTGGTCACGGGCGTTAACGCCAAGGAGGCGCCCGAGGCGCTCTTGCGGCTGCTCGAGAAAGACGTGCCCCACCGCGACCTGGCGGAGACCGTCACGGCGGTCATCAACACGCGGCTGATCCGCAAGCTGTGCGACGCCTGCAAGGTGGGGCACGAGCCCCCGCCGGCGCTGCTGCAGAAGCTGGGCATCCCCGCCGGCAAGGTCGAGCTGCTGTACGCCCCGCCCAAGCCCGAGGACGAGAAGCGCCCCTGCGAGGTGTGCGGCGGCATCGGCTACCTCGGCCGGACCGGCCTGTTCGAGCTGCTGATCGTCAACGACAAGGTGCGCGAGGTGCTGCTCAAGCAGCCCAAGATCGAGTACCTCCGCAAAGCGGCCCGCGGGGCCGGCATGCGGAACCACCAAGAAGAAGGCATCTTGCTGGTCGCCAAGGGCACGACCTCGCTGCAAGAGCTGCAGCGCGTCCTAAAAGGCTAGGGCGCCACACGCCGCACGGACCGTCAATCGCCGAAACAGCCAACAGCCTTGGGCCAACAGCCAACAGCTAACAGCCAACAGCCAACCCCCAACCACACCCCATGTACTTCGGCATCGTCCTTGGAATCGTGTTCTTCATCACCTTCGCGATGATGGTGGCCGAGGGGCTGTGGAGCAACACGATCGCCCTGATGCAGATCGTGTTTAGCGGCATCGTCGCGTTCGGCTTTGCCCAGCCGATAACGGTCTGGGCCGACGAGTACACGGACGGTGAATACACCTACGCCCTGGACATTGTGGTGCTCTGGTTCTTGTTCGCCTTGTCGATGATCCTCCTGAAGATTTTCGCCGAGCTGCTGTCCAAGACACGCGCAAAATTCGTCCCGCAGGTCGACACCTTCGGCGGGGCGTTGGTTGGGCTCGTCGCCGGCGCGGTGATGGCCGGCATTGTCGGCGCCACGCTGCACACGGCGCCGCTGCCCAAGGACGGCCTAGGCGGCGGCATGGACTACCCGCCGGGCGACCTGAGCGACGCCGGCTGGGCCGCGGTAGACATCCACTGGCTCCGCCTTGTTGAGGCCGCCGCCGGCGCCGGCCTGACCGGCGACGCCAGCTTCACGGCCGAGGACTTCGTGGCCGTGTACGGCGCCCACCGCAAGAGCTACGCGGAGAACGCCGAAGGCCTGAAGGTCCGCCGCAAGGGCTGATGCGGCCCCAGCGCCCCGGCGGAGCCGATATCCAGCGCCCCGCTGCGGCCGACAGCCAATGCCGCCGCGAGGCCAGCAACCAGCGGCAACCAGCGGCCCGGCGAGGCCAGCCGCCAGACGGAGCAGCCAAGCGTGGACCACGAAGCCGCCGACGCCGAAGGGCGGTCTGCCGAAACGGACCCGGCGTGGGGCGCCGACGAGGCGGGCGTCGTGTACCGCTCCATCAGCGGGGCGGCCATCGCGGGCGTGCTGCTGGGGCTGCTCTCGCCCGCCGCGCTCATTGCGCCCGTACTGGTGGTGGTGCCCCTCGCGGCGGCGGCGGTCTGCCTGGCGGCGCTGCGGAGCATCCGCGCGAACCGCGAGGTGCTCACCGGCCAGCCCGCCGCCGTCATCGGGCTGGCGCTGGCCGTGGCGTCGCTCTCGGCGGTCGCGGCGCGGGACTACGCCTACAAGCGGCTGATCGCCGAACAGGGCCGTCCCACCGCGGAGCTTTGGATCGAGCTCGTGGCGTCGGGCAGGCTCGACGAATCGTTCTTCCTCACCATCCCGGCCGGCCAGCGGCTAGAGGGGCAGGGGCTCTTGGCCAGCGGCGAGGGTGAAGAGGGTGTCGCGGTCCGGCGGAACCGCCGGGAGTACGGCCAGCGTGGCGTGATCCGC
The DNA here is from genome assembly GCA_039024355.1 of Planctomycetota bacterium. Taxonomy (GTDB): domain Bacteria; phylum Planctomycetota; class Planctomycetia; order Pirellulales; family Lacipirellulaceae; genus JBCCQL01. The sequence continues at coordinate 386 of JBCCQL010000236.1, read as the reverse complement.
GCCCTGGAGGGGCTCGGCCCCGGGGCCGTGGCCCGCTGCGTCGGCCCGATCGAGCTACGCCGCCTCGGACCCAAGCGGTTGCAGGCGGCCCAGACGTTTATTGTCGAGCCCGCCGGGGGTGTTCTCGGCCCCGCGGCACGCGGCGGCGCCTCGGCGGCCGACGACGCGGCCGGCGGCGTAGCAAATGGCGGCGGAGCAGATGCCGCCGCGGGCGGGCCGGTCGAGGTGTCGCTCGTGCTGCAGCGGACGGCCCTCGGCGGCGGGCCGGGCGATTGGCACGTGGCGGACTTCTCCGGCCCAGCCGATGGCGCCCCGACCCGATGACCGGGCGCAGGGCGTGGCGGCATCGCTTCTTTTCGCCGCCGCGGCGCCTGCCCTTGCGTTCG
>JBCCQL010000235.1:0-5483 GCA_039024355.1 Planctomycetota bacterium | reverse complement strand
CGGCGGTCGACCCGGCCCGCATCGAAAACCCGCTGCTGAGCGACGCCCTGCAAGACGCGCTCGATGAGAAGCTGCACGGCGCGGCGACGGCCCTGTGCGTCGTGCTGGGCGACCGCGGCGACGCGTCCGTGCTGCTGACGGCCGACAGCCGGCCGAGCCCGCTCGCCGCGGCGCTGGCGGCCGCGCACCCGGCGGTCCGCTTCGCGGCGCTGCGGGGCGTGATGGGCCTGGCGCCCGAGGCGCCGTTCCCCGGCTCCAGCCGCGTGGCGCCGACGCTTATCGACTTCGCCGGCGCGGGCCTGGGCCGCACCGCCGTGGTGGCGACGCCCAACCTCGGCCGGTCCGCCACCATCGCCGGGCAGCTGGCGGCCACGGGCATCGACGCGCAGCCCACGAACAACGGCGGCGAGGCGATCCGCCTGGCCCAGGGCATGGACGTCGAGCTGGTGCTGATCGACCTGGCCGTGCTGCGGCCGACGGTGCGAGAGACCGTCTTCCGCCTCCGCCGCCAGACGCCCACGGCGACGACGCCCATCGGCCTGCTGGCGCCGGACGGCCGGCTCGAAGAAGCCAAGGCAATAGCCGCCGAGCACACGGCCGTGCTTGCCTTCCCGCGGCCGCAGAACGCTGAGGCGGTGGGCGAGATCGCCACGCGGCTCGCCGAAGCCGCGCCGGCCGGCCTGCCAACCGCCGGAGAGCGTGCGGAGCTGGCGGCCGTCGCCCGCGGCTGGGCCGTGGACGTGCTGCGGGATGGGCCGGCGTTCTATGGCCTTCGCGACCGCAGCGACGCCCTGCAGCAGGCGGTGCTGAACGCGGCCGACGCCCAGCCGCTGCTGGCGGCGCTGGGCACGCCGGCCAGCCAGCTCGAGCTGCTGGGCGCCGCGGGCCGCGCGACCGAGCCCATCGAAACCCGCCGCGGCGCCGCCGAGGCGTTCCGCCAGAGCGTCGACCGGTTCGGCGTGCTGCTCACCACCGACCAGCTGCAGCAGCAGTACGACCGCTACAACGCCAGCGGCGCCGCCGACGCCGACACCCAAGCCGTGCTGGGCGACCTGCTGGATGCAATCGAATCGAGGAGGAAGAAGACGGGGGCGGTTGGCCCTTAGCTGTTGGCTGTTGGCAAAGGCCCAACAGGACGCATCCGATGCAGGACTATCGCAACCTAGAAGTCTGGAGGCAGATGCACCAGGTAACGCTGGCCATCTACCGCGACACAGTGTCGTTTCCTAGTGAAGAGCGTTTTGGGCTGGTGAGTCAGCTGCGCCGGGCAGCCGCTTCGGTCGGAGCGAACCTAGCCGAGGGCTGCGGCCGCGGTTCCGACGCCGACTTTGCACGCTTCGTACAAATGGCATCGGGCTCGGCGAGCGAAGTCGATTATCACCTGCTGTTAGCAAGAGACTTGAGCTACATCACAGCAGAAACGTATGGGGCCCGAGCAAACCAGTTGGCCAGCGTCCGCCGCATGCTGAGCGCGCTGCTGACACGCCTCCGCCCAAAATTAGGCCAATAGCCAACAGCCAACCGCCCCTTGTCTGCCCTGCCCAACAACGTGACGCTGCCGGTCGAGCCGCCGCTGCCGGGCATTATTGGCTCCAGCGCAGCGATGCGCGAGGTGTACCGCATCACCCGGCAGGTGGCGCGGCGGAAGGCTTCGGTGCTGCTGCTGGGCGAGACGGGCACCGGCAAGGAGCTGATCGCCAAGGCGTTGCACGAGCACAGCGACCGCTGCCGGGGGCCGTTTGTCCGCGTCAACTGCGGCGCTCTCAGCGAGAGCCTGCTGGAGAGCGAGCTGTTCGGCCACGTGCGGGGCAGCTTCACCGGCGCCATCGAGAACCGCACCGGCCGGTTCGAGGCCGCCCACACCGGCACGATCTTCCTGGACGAGATCAACAGCACCACCATGCACCTGCAGGTCAAGCTGCTGCGGGTGCTGCAGGAGCGGGAGTTCGAGCGGGTGGGCGACACCCAGACCATCCGCGTCGACACGCGGGTGGTGGCCGCCAGCAACCGCGACCTGCTGGAGGAGTCCGCCGAGGGCAAGTTCCGCGAGGACCTGTACTACCGCCTGAACGTGGTGCCTATCTACCTGCCGCCGCTCCGGCAGCGGCGGGAAGACATCCCGGCGCTCGTGACGCACTTTTTGAACCTGTACAACGAAGAGAACGACCTGTACGTGGCCCACATCGCCCCGCGGGCGCTGGAGGCGCTGCAGGACTACCACTGGCCGGGCAACGTCCGCGAGCTGCAGAACTACATCGAGCGCGCTGTGGTCACCGCGCCGGGCGATGAGCTCACGCACGACCTGCTGCCGCCCGCCGTGCGGGGCGAGGGCGAGAAGCACACCATGACCTTCCGCAAGTTCGACTTCGAATCGCTGGCCGAGCAGCTGGTGCAAGAGGGCCTGGCCGGCGCCGATGACAAGGCCAGCGACCTGCACAGCCGCGTGGTGGACCGCGTCGAGAAAGAGGTGATCGCCCAGGTGCTCACCCAGTGCGACGGCGTGCAGATCAAGGCCGCCGGCCGGCTGGGCATCAACCGCAACACGCTGCACAAGAAGATCAAAGACTACGGCCTGGAAGAGCCGGGGAAGTAATCAACCGCCGCACTATCAACACCACGCAGGCCAACCATGACCCAAGCCGAGTTAGACGCCTTCGCCAGGCGTGCGAAGCGGGTCTACGAGGACTCGATCCGGGGCGCCGTCGAGCAGGCCCACCTGCACAACTACGTCGCGATTGAACCAGACTCCGGCAGGTACTTCCTGGGCGAAACCTACAGCGAGGCGGTCGCCGCCGCGCAGGCTGCGATGCCAAACCAATTGGTGCACACCGTGCGGGTGGGCCATGCCGCCGCGCTGCACCTTGGGGCGGCGGGGCTATGAGGGGCCGGGTCGATGACTGGGGGCGGGCCCTTGTTCCCATCCAGATCGCGGCCACGCCTGACGGGCATTTCCAGCAGCTCGAGGCGTGGGTCGACACCGGCTTCAACGGCGAGCTGGTGATCTCCAAAGAGCTGATCGGCGTGCTCGGCCTCTCTCGGGCCAGCACATCGGACGCGGTGCTGGCAAACGGCGCTCAGGTTACGCTCTCCTCCTTCACGTGCGTGATAAAATGGGGCGACGCGAAGCGAACGGTCGAGGCCGTAGAGAGCAGCGGCGCCTACCCGTTGCTCGGCGTTGGCCTCCTGCTGGGCCACGACCTGTCTGTCAGTTACCGGACCCGCGAAGTCCACATCGACTCGTAGGCTCACGCGGCAAGGATGATGCCGGCCCTGCTCGGCTGATGTGCCGGCCGTTCAAGCCGCCCCCCGTACCCAAGCGACCGTCGCCGTAAACATTGACGGCGAACCGGCTGGAACAATCATGGTGAAGGGCCTGCTCCCGTAAGAGCGTCCGAGCAAAACCTTGGTCTTTTGCGGCGATGTCTGCGGAGTCGGCGGTGTGGCGCCGATCGCCTGCCCCGACTTTCGTTATGCGTTAGCTGAAAGCCCGTGCGCTCAACCGTAGCCCAGCGATGGACCTCACCCGCATCACCGTCTTCTGCTTCACGGCCAGCTACGCCGTGGCGTTGTCGCTGGAGGCGGTGAGCGTGGCGCGGCGGTTTGGGCTGCACCGGCCGGTGCTGCTGGGTTTTGCGGGGGCGGGCGTGTTCGCCCACATCGCGTATTTGGCTACCCGGGCGTCGAGTTCCGCGGCGCCCCTTTCGAGCCCCGCCGACTGGTGCCTGCTGGCGGCCCTGGTGCTGGCGGCGGTCTACATCCTGTCGGCGTTCTCGTGGCCGCGGCTGGCCACGGGCCTGTTCCTGCTGCCGGTGGTGCTGGGGCTGATCGCCGTCTCGCGGGCGGTGAGCGACACGCCCATCGCCCCGCAGCGGGCGTCCATTTTCTGGGGCCAGGCACACAGTTGGATGCTGATCTTGGCCACGGTGAGCGTCTCGCTAGGGTTCCTGGCGGGCGTCATGTACCTGATGCAGAGCACCCGCCTAAAGCGGAAACTACCGCCGCCAAAAACCTTCCGCCTGCCCAGCCTCGAAACGCTCGAACGCGTCAACGGCCGGGCGCTGGGCTTCTCCGTCTGGCTGGTGGCCGGCGGGTTTGTGTCGGGCATCGTCCTCACGCAGATCCGCCGCGGCGGCGATGCGGGGTTCCGCTTGTGGGCAGACCCGTTGGTTGTCTGCCTGGCGGCGATGCTCGGCTGGCTGGTGGCGGCAGAGACTTTCCGCTGGCTCTACCCGGCGGCACGTGTCGGGCGGAAAGTGGCGTACCTGACGCTCGCCTCGTTTGGATTTTTGGTCATTACGATTGCAGCGATGATGCTACGCGGCGGCGTGCACAGCCCGTCGCAACCCACGCCCGCCGCCGCGTTGCTGCCGGCGCCCTCGGCCGGTCGCACCGGTCCGGCCGGTCAGGCAGGAAACGGGAATCCTCAGCTGCGTGGCGTGCCTACGCGACCGATAATGCAGCGGAATGCCAGCACGCCGCCAACCGCCCACGCCGACCCGCCCGCTCGAAGCACCGCCCCGCGCGTCTGACGCGTCTCCTCCTCGCTCATCGCCCACGCCCCGCATGAAACTCCGCATGGTAGGCTGCTCGCACCACCAATCGGCGGTGGCGGTGCGCGAACGCCTGGCCTTCACGCCGGAGCAGGCGGCCGAGGCGCTGGAGTCTTGGCGGTCGGGCCGGCCCAAGACCGAGGCCGTGCTGCTGTCGACCTGCAACCGCGTGGAGTTCTACACCGCGGCGCCGCACGACGAGCTGCCCCCCTGCCCGCGGCTGATGATGCGGCAGCTGGCCGACGCGCACGACGTGCCGCTGGGCGACGTCGCCGACGAGCTCTTCACGCTGCGCGACGAGGAGGTGGTGACCCACCTGTTCCGCGTGGCCGCCAGCCTGGACAGCATGGTGCTGGGCGAGCCGCAGATCCTGGCCCAGGTCAAGCAGGCGTACGAGCTGGCCAGCGGGCTGGGCGCCGCCGGGCCGATGACGCACGGCTGCTTCCAGGGCGCGATGCGTGTGGCCCGCCGCGTGGCCAGCGAGACCGACCTGCACAAGCACCGCGTGAGCATCCCCAGCGTGGCGATCGCCGACTTCGCGGGGGACATCTTCGAGCGCTTCGACGACAAGAAGGTGCTGGTGATCGGCGCCGGCGAGATGGCCGACGAGACGCTCCGCTACCTGGTGGACGCCGGCGCCCGGCACGTGACGATCGTCAACCGCGACCCGCTGCGCGCCGAGCAGCTCGCTATGGAGTGGCGGGGCGTCGCCGCCCCGATGGCGGACCTGACGAACCAGCTGGTGCGGGCGGACCTGGTGATCAGCACCACGGGCGCCGGGCGGCCGATTGTCACCGCCGAGGCGTTCCGCACCCGCGTGGCGCCGGGCCGCAAGCAGCGGCCGCTCTTCGTGCTGGACCTGGCGATGCCACGCGACTTCGAGCCCGAGATCGGCGACGGCCTGGGCGTCTACCTGTACTCGATCGACGATTT
>JBCCQL010000234.1:0-5525 GCA_039024355.1 Planctomycetota bacterium | reverse complement strand
GCTTCACGTCCTCTTTCTCGGGCAGCCCCAGGTGCTCCTTGGGCGTCACGTAGCACAGCATCGCCGCGCCGTGCCAACCGGCCAGCGCCGCCCCGATGCTGCTGGTCATGTGGTCGTACCCGGGGGCGATGTCCGTCACCAGCGGGCCCAGCACGTAGAAGGGCGCCCCGTCGCACACCTCCGCCTGACGCTCCATGTTCATCTGGATCTGGTCCAGCGGCACGTGGCCCGGGCCCTCCACCATGACCTGCGTGCCCCGCTCGCGGCCACGCCGCGTGAGCTCACCCAGCACGTCCAGCTCGGCGAACTGCGCGGCGTCGCTGGCGTCGGCGATTGAGCCCGGCCGCAGGCCGTCGCCCAGGCTCCAGGTCACGTCGTACTCCCGCATGATGTCGCACAGGTCGTCGAACGCCTCGTACAGCGGGTTCTGCTTGCGGTGCGCCATCATCCACTTGGCTACCAGCGAGCCGCCGCGGCTGACGATGCCCGTCACCCTGTTCATCGCCAGGTGCAGATGCTCCAGCAGGATGCCGCAGTGGATCGTCATGTAGTCGACGCCCTGCTGGGCCTGGTGCTCCACCATGTCCAAGAAGTGCTGCGTGGTCATCTCCTCCAGCTGCCCGCCCAGCTGCTCCAGCATCTGGTACATGGGCACCGTGCCGATGGGCACCGGCGAGGCGGCGATGATCGCCTTGCGGATCTCGTCGATGTTCTTGCCGGTCGACAAGTCCATCACCGTGTCGGCGCCGAAGTGCACGGCCGTGTGCAGCTTCTCCAGCTCGCCGTTGATGTCGCTGGTTACGGCCGAGTTGCCGATGTTGGCGTTCACCTTGCACTTGCACGCCACGCCGATCGCCATCGGCTCCAGCACACCCGCAGCGTGCACGCGGTTGGCGGGGATCACCATCCGGCCGCGGGCCACCTCGTCGCGGATTGTCTCGACGGGCAGCTTCTCGCGCTCCGCCACGTACTGCATCTCTGGGGTGACATCGCCGGCGCGGGCGAACTCGAGCTGGGTCACGGGTGTGCGGGTTGTTGCGGTCGGGGCCGACGGGGTCTGCATCGCTGAAAGCTCCGTTGGGGAAGCCGCCCAACCGGCGGCCCTGTGGCAAGCGGCTTCACGCATCCGTGATGCTTGTAAGCCGTTTCTTAGCTTGGTGTTCGGCTCATCCTAGCGTTCGGCAAATCGGAGTCAAAGGTCTCACCGGGCGCCGGCACGCGGGGCGGCGGCGGGCGTCCGGTGCGCCGGCGGCCTCAGGCCCAGACCTGCTCCATCAACGAGGCGCCGCTTGCACGAAGCGCCGCCTGAACCAAGCCCGCAGCATCCTCACGAGCCGCGGCATCCACACACCACACCCCCGGACGAAGAAGCGGCGCCGGCCGCACGCCGGCGGGATGTTTGTCCGATCTTTCACCCCCGTTTACGATGCGGTAGCGGCACGGCGCCGCGCGCCTGCTGACACGCACTCCTACCACCAGCCCGCCCAAGCGTGGCGACGAAAGGCTTCCGTGCTCCTGCCAACCGTTCGACACCTGGCGATCTTGGTCGCCCTGGCCGCCGCGGCGCCGGGCGTGTCAGGCCGCTGCTGCGTAGCGGCCGGCGTCAGCCTGGTGGTGCGGCAAGAGACCGGCGAGGTAGCGTTCTACAACAGCGGCGTGGCGGGCGTCCTGCTGTCGGGCTACGACATCACGTCCGACGCCGGGGGCATCGCCTTCGCCGGCTGGCTGCCCGTCGCCGGCCGGCTGGACATGGCGGGCGATGGCAGCTTCGACGCCGGCAGCAATTGGTCGATCCTGACGCCAACGCCCAACACCACCAGCATCGCCGAGGTGGGCCTCGGCGGCGGCGTTCTTGGAGCGAACAGTCTGCTGCTGCTGGGCGAAGCCTGGAACACGGCCGCCTTGTTCGACCTGTCCGCCGAAGCGATCGTCGACGGCGCCGCGGTACCGGCCGGCGTGCTGCTAACTTCACTCGCCGACTACGACCTGAACGGCCAAGTCGACGCCCCGGACCTCGCCGTGTTCAACGCCACCTTCGGGTCGATGACCGACCTGCGGGCCGACGGCAACCGCGACGGCGTGGTCGATGGCGCCGACTACGCGTTCTGGCGGAACTCGCTGCCGCCTGCCGCCGCGGCGTTAAGCCTCGCGGTGGTTCCGGAGCCCCTCGCCTGCCAGCTAGCCGCGGCCGTTTGGGCGGGGCTAGTCTTTCGCCGCCGCCGATGATTTCGGTAGCCCTGCCGGCGCTGGCGACCGCAGCCTCTGCAAGATCACGTCGGCTGCGGTTGGCGCCGGACGACTGGCTGCTCCCGCGTCGGCGCCACGCAGCACGCTCAGGTGACCGAACGGGAGGACGACCACGTCGTCAACGCCGGCCAGCCGGGCACGCTTGACCGCTACGACGCCATCGCCGCGGCCGGTGACAAACTCATCCATGTCCGCCAAGCAGCGGTCGAGCCGCTCCGCCGTGGAGCGTGCCCCGATGCCGGCGAGGGCCCGGCGCATACGCTTGCGGGCCCACCGCAGCTGCTCGTCGGTCACGCCGCCGCCGGCGCCAAGGATCAGCGTGTAGGCGACCGCCGGGTTCCGCCCGCGGGCGTTCAGCCGCTGCAGGAACGGCGAGCCGGGCGTCAGGTCGTCCGCCGCCTCGCCAAGCCCATCAGCGATGGCGTCGCGGATCCTGGCGTACGGGCCCCCGGTCCGCCGGCAGAGCCAGTGCTCCCACAGGTCCGTGCCCACGGCGTACGGAGCGAGCCGCGACCCGTGCGTGGGCGGCGCAACCATGATCAGGTGGCTGACATTGCCCTGCGCCAGGCGGTCGTCCTCTACGCACGCCCGGGCGACCAGGCCGCCCATCGAGTGCGTCACCAGAGCTACCCGCGCCGCCGGCCACCGCAGCCGCAACCGCCGGAGCTCCTCCGATAACAGCTCGGCCGACTTTTCGAGTGGTTGGTCGTTCGGGTAGGCGAAGGTGCCGCAGCGCAGGCCGGCGCCGCGGGCGGGCCCGAGCAGCCTCTCCGCAGATTCGCGCCCGGCGTTGAAGCCGTGCACGCTCACCACCACGCGAGGCGAGCGCCCCGCCGCGGGCTCTAGCCGCAAGCCGTAGCGGCCCAGCGGCTGCTCCGCCGCCACCGGTTCGGCTGCGGAAAGAGCATCCGTCCGCGGTGCGACAGACTGCGCGCTAACGACGTCAGCCATCAAAGCTGTGCCGAGCGCCGGCGCCGCTAGGGCGATGAACAAGACCATCCGCATGAAGAAGGCGCCCCGGGTTTTCTCGGCTAGGCCGGTCGGAATTGTCGCGTTGCCGGCCACGTGGGCAAGCCGGACAGAACGCGATTCTGCGACAAAAGCCACAGCGGGTCGAAGGCGTAAGTGCCTAACCCGCTCAACACCCAGAAGGCGCCGCCACCGGAGAGCCCAAAAAGCCGGCGTTGCCTCTGCCGGCATAAACGCAGCAGTTGGGCGCTGATGCGGGCCGGCTAGTTGTCCGGCGGCGTGAGCGACTGCGTGAAGCGTAGGCTGACCGACTTGCCCAGGTCGTCGGCGTCGAGACGCTTGATAGCGGCCCAGAATTCCTCCGGCGTAGAGACCCGGCTGCCGCCGACGTGGCTCAAGAAAACGCCCGGCCGAACGCCCTGCTTCCATGAGACGCTCTCCGGCTGGACATCGGAGACAACCACGCAGCCTTCGGGGTCGATCAAGCCCTGCCGCGACGCCGTCGCCAGGGTCTCCGACGGGATGGCAGTCGCGTAGTCGACGGCCAACCCACGCCATCGCGGCGCCGGCGTGGTGACGATCTTATTGCCGGCGGCGTAGAACTTGCCCAGCACGACTTGCGCGCGTTGCCGTTCGCCACCCCGCAAAAACTCGACCTCCAGCTTGGCGCCGGGCGGCTGGCTCCCGACGACCAGCTGCAGCCGGTCGGCGTCTGGTACGGGCTTGCCGTCGATGCGCGTGATCAGGTCTTGGCCTTGCAGACCCGCCCGCCCCGCCGGGCCAGCGGCGTAGGCGTGCTGCACCACGATGCCGGGCGGGCCCGACGCCCGGGCGCCGGCGGGGCGGGCGTTGAAGGTCACCCCGAGCAGCCCGTACTCGACTTCTTTGCCCTGCTTGAGCGTCTCTAGAATCCGCCGAAACGCCTCGTTGAACGGGATGGCGTACCCGGCCGGCTGCTCGTGCCCCGCGATGACGGACACCGGCGTCGCCAGGCCCACGAGTTCTCCGTCTAAGTTGATCACGGCGCCGCCGTGCGCGTTCCAGCCGAGCTTGGCGTCGGTCTGGATCAGGGCGCCGAAGTGGTGCAGCGTCGTGCGGAAGTCGCCCCGCGTGTCGTCCTGTGTGTTGTTGAGGTTGACCATCGGCCCGGCCTTGCGGGCCAGGTTGGTGACCCGGCCGTAGCTTGCCGTCGGCTGCCCGTCTGTCACAATCGCCTGAGGGTTGCCGATGCAGACTACGCTGCTGCCCTTGCGGAGTGTCTCGGCCCGCCCGATCGGGAGTGCGGGCAAGCCCTCTTGCTTGACCGCCAGAGTGGCCAAGCCGCTCCGCGGATCAGCGGCGACAACCTCGGCCGGGAAAGACCGCCCCTCGGTGGTGGTTACCGTGTGCCGCTCGCCGGGGCCGATGACGAGGTACTGCGTAACGACCAACCCCGCCGGGTCGATGATCACGCCGGCCCCGGCCGGCAGCGGCGTCTGGGCGCCGGCGAGTGGGTCGCGGAACTCGTTGAAGACCCTGGCGCCGACACCCGGCGCCGGTTGGTTGCGGAACCGCGTTGGCTGCCGGGTGATTGCGACCACCGATTTCTCGGCCTGGGCGATCAAGTCTGATAGCTGGCGGTCCGCCTCGGCGAGCGCGGCGACGCTGGCGGGCTGGGCCAGCAGCGGCGTCGCCTGCGTGAAAGCCACCAGTAACGCCACGCCCGCAATCATAGCGGCCGAGCGCCGCGGGCCGTGAGCCGTGGTCGCCACGCTGCTAGCTTTCCAGATCATCGTCACTGTCCTCGGCGCCGTCTTTCGGCGGCTCGGTGGCGAGCAGGTCATCAAAGCCTCCTGCGGCGAGGATCTTGCCCTTGATCTCGCTGGCGATTTCGGGGTGCTCCTTCAGGAACGCCCGCGCCTTCTCTTTGCCTTGCCCCAGCTGCTGCTCGCCGTAGCGGAACCAGGCGCCGGTGCGGCCGACAATCTTCTGCTCCATGCCCAGGTCGAGGATGTCGCCCTCGTAGCTGATGCCGTCCTTGTGCATCATGTCAAACTCGGCGACGCGGAACGGCGGCGCCACCTTGTTCTTGACGATTTTGGTGCGTACCCGCTGGCCGACAACTTCTTCGCCGTCTTTGAGCTGGCCGATCTTGCGGACGTCGATCCGGCAGGAGCAGTAGAACTTCAGGGCGCGTCCGCCGGGCGTCGTCTCGGGGCTGCCGAACATGACGCCGATCTTCTCGCGGATCTGGTTGATGAAGATCACGGAGGTCTTGCTCTTGGCGATCGCGCCGGTGAGCTTCCGCATCGACTGGCTCATCAGCCGGG
>JBCCQL010000233.1:0-5580 GCA_039024355.1 Planctomycetota bacterium | reverse complement strand
TGCCGGCGGAGCGGCGATCGACGTCCCCGAGTCAAAACGCCACGTCGGGCTCGACGCCTACAAGCGAGTGCTCGAGTCCGACTGCGACCTGGTGGTGCTGGCCACGCCGCCCGGCTTCCGCCCCGCGCAGTTCGAGGCGGCCGTCGACGCCGGCAAGCACGTCTTCATGGAGAAGCCGGTGGCGACCGACGCGCCGGGCATCCGCCGGGTGCTGGCGGCCGGGGAGAAGGCCAAGCGGCAGGGACTGGCCGTGCAGGTGGGGCTGCAACGCCGGCACGAGCCGATGTACCGCGAGACCATCCAGAAGCTGCAAGAAGGCGCGATCGGAGACATCCTGCTCACCCGCGTCTACTGGAACTCCAGCGGCGTGTGGGTCCGCCCCCGCACGGCCGACCAGACCGAGATGCAGTACCAGGTCGACAACTGGTTCTACTTCCTGTGGACCTGCGGCGGGCAGCTGGTTGAGCAGCACATCCACAACATCGACGTCAGCAACTGGCTCAAGCAGGCGACGCCCGTCGACGCCCAGGGCCAGGGGGGCCGGCAGGTGCGCACCAGCAAGGAGACGGGGCAGATCTTCGACCACCACACGGTCGAGTTCACGTACGCCGACGGCTCGAAGATGATGAGCAGCTGCCGGCACATCCCCGGCGCTTGGGGCCAGGTGGGCGAGTACGCCCACGGCACGGCGGGGACCGCCAAGATCCACCGCGGCGTCATCTACGGGCCCGGCGGCGACACGATCTGGCGGTACCGCGGCCGCCGCGTCCAGGGGCACAAGCAGGAGCAGCTCGACCTGATCGACGCCCTCCGCGCCGGCGAGATTCCCAACGAGACCGAGTACGGCGCCATGAGCACGATGACCGCCATTATGGGCCGCATGGCCACCCATTCCGGCAAGATGATCCGCTGGGACGAGGCGATCAACTCGGACCTCGACCTCGGCCCGGCCAGCCTGGCGTGGGACGCCGAGCCGCCCGTCACGCCCGACGCCGAGGGCCGCTACCCAGTGCCGGTGCCCGGCCGCACGGTCGTGCTGTGAGGGCAGTGGGCAGTGGGCAGTGGTGCGGCGTTGCGCGCTGCGGCTTTCCCGTCCGCGGGGCGGCCAGCGGTTCTTGCCCATGTTGGACGGTTGGCCGCAATCTGGCGGATCGGATGAGTCGAGTCGGCCGGGGTTGAGGCGATTCTCGTCGCGGCGGGCACTTTCTGTTGCCGTGGCCGGCGAAACGGGTCGATGAGGCCCCCTAGGTCGCCGCGTTTTGGCTATAGTGCCAAACCTGCCGAAGTCGACCCAGCCCGCCCAAAGATCGCCCGGCCCGCCCGGCCGCCGCATGTAAACATGGCCAGCCTCCTTGAGCCACAGAGCGAACGCCAACCTCAGGCCGGTGGCGCCGCAGTTGCGCCAACGCCGCCCGCTCCGCGTACCGGGGCGCCCGAGATCGAGCCCGACTACGAGCCGCCCGGCGCGGTCAAGCTGGAACGCCCGCCGACATCCACGCCGCGGATCAACTGGGTCTACGCCGGCGGGTTTATTGTCATCCACGCCCTGAGCTTGTTGGCTCTCGTGCCGTGGCTGTTCAGCTGGTCGGGCGTCGCCCTGTGGTTTGGTGGGCTGTACTTCTTCGGCGTGTTCGGCATCAACCTCGGCTACCACCGCCTGCTGACGCACCGCGGGCTAAAGGTGCCGACGTGGCTCGAGCGGTCGCTGGCCATCATCGGCCTGTGCAACCTGCAGGACGCGCCGGCACGCTGGATCGGCGTTCACCGCATGCACCACCAGTTCTCGGATCACCACCGGGACCCGCACAGCCCGCTGGTAGACTTCCTCTGGGGCCACGTCGGGTGGCTGGTGTACCGCGACAGCTACATCGGCACGATGGACTTTTACGACCGTTACGCCCGGGACTTGATCCGCGACCCGTTCTACCGGTGGCTGGAGCGTGGTTACGTCTGGGGCGGCATCTACGCGGCCCACGCCGCGCTGTTCTACTTCGCCGGCCTGGCGGTGGGGTGGGCGGCCACGGGCGACTTCGGCGGCGGCGTGCAGCTGGGCCTGAGCTGGCTGGTCTGGGGCGCACTGCTGCGGACGGCCACCGTCTGGCACATCACCTGGAGCGTCAACTCGCTGTCGCACCTCTGGGGCTACGCCAACTACGAGACCCGCGACCACAGCCTAAACAACTGGTTCGTCGCCCTGATTACCAGCGGCGAGGGCTGGCACAACAACCATCACGCCAAGCCCCGCTGCGCCGCGCACGGCCACCGCTGGTGGGAGATCGACCTGGTGTACTGGGCTGTACTAGCCCTCGAAAGGCTCGGCCTGGCGAAAGACGTCGTGCACCTCGGCGGCAAACGCAAGTAAACGGCTGTCGGGCCGCCCGTGCGTGAGGCCGCTTGCTGGCGACCACGCGCCGGCGCCGAAAAAACACTGGTGGAGACGGCCCCCGGCTGCCAGGGTATGCTGCGGCGGATCGAGCTCTAGGACGGGGCTCGCCACGCAAGCACGACCCTCCTCGCGAGCCAGGCATGGACGCCGTTGCCGACCCCCCGAGCGCCCCCGCCAGCGGGGCGCCCGAAGAAGACTACCTGCCGCCCGGCCCCGGCAGGCTCGCCAAGCCGCCGCACGCGTCGCCGCGGATCTACTGGCTGTACGCCGGCGTTTTCGCCGCTGTACACGCCTTGAGCCTGCTGGTGCTCGTGCCCTGGCTGTTCAGCTGGTCGGCCGTCGTGGTCACGGTGCTGGGCTACTACCTGATCGGCGCAGTCGGCATCAACCTGTGCTACCACCGGCTGCTGACGCACCGCGGCTTCGCCGTGCCGAAGTGGCTGGAGCACACGATGGCCGTCCTCGGCGTTTGCAACCTGCAGGACGCGCCGGCGCGTTGGGTGGGCGTGCACCGCATGCACCACCAGTTCTCCGACCACGAGCGGGACCCCCACAGCCCGCTGGTCGATTTCCTCTGGGGCCACGTCGGCTGGCTGGTCTACCAGAACAGCTACATCGGCACGGCCGACTTCTACGACCGCTACGCACGCGACCTGCTGCGGGACCCGTTCTACCTCAAGCTTGAGCGGAGCGCGGGCTGGTTCGGGGTGTTCGCGCTGCACGCCCTGGCGATCAACGCCGCGGGGTTCCTCGCCGGCCTGGCGTGGTCCGGCGGAAGCCTGCTGGCGGGCGTCCAGCTGGGGCTCAGCTGGCTGGTCTGGGGCGTTTTCCTCCGCACGGTCCTGGTGTGGCACGTCACCTGGAGCGTCAACTCCGTGACGCACATGTGGGGCTACTGCAACTACGCCACGCGGGACGAGAGCAAGAACAACTGGCTAATCGCCCTGCTCACCAGCGGCGAAGGCTGGCACAACAACCACCACGCCCAGCCCCGCTCCGCCGCGCACGGCCACCGCTGGTGGGAGCTGGACTTCTGCTACTGGACCATCCTGGGCCTCGAACGGCTGGGCCTGGCGAAGAACGTGATCCACGCCAAAAAACCGACGCCCGGCGCCGTACAAGATGCATGTCGGCAAGCGGCGTAGCGTCGCATGTATTGGCCCCTGAATACACTGGCGGCACAACACTTCGCTGCAGCAGTGATGTTCGGGCCAAGCCGGCCGGGATGCCGTCGCCACTCGCAAGACCGCAAGGCCGACCCCTTCGTTCCTGCAGCGGCGTGGCTCACCGCAACAACCGCTCAGGCCGTGGCGCCGCGAGCCGGGCGGGCGTCGGGATGCGGGCTCTGCTCGGCGCGGTGGCCGCAGCCGGCGACCACGCCACCGATGCGATCGGCAGGCCGAGCCGCCGCGTGTCGCCGGGGAACCGGATCGGGGGCGTGGCGAGCGTCAGCCACTGCACGCCTGCGTCGAGCCACTCGGCCGGCGCTCTGAACGAAATCACACCGCCATCGACGCTGAGGTCGCGTCGCGTGAGCGTGCGGCCACCAAGAACGATCGCGATGGGGAAGTCGACGGCGTCGCCACGCAGGCCGAGCGTGTCGATAGAGATGGTGTGGCCCGTGCCGCCAATCGGCAGCCCAATCGTCGCGGTCGGGCCGGTCCAGCGGAAAGCCCGGCCGCCGTGCCGCTCGCTGGCGTAGAAGCCGTAAAGGTTTTCGCAGGGGACCTGATCGATCGGGGCGCCGCTAGCGAAGGCCTTCGCACCCGCGGGGGCCGGGCCGAGACGCGTCTCGCTTCGCACTCGGGCATACCGGGCAATCTGTGCCCACAACGCCTGCATCGACCGGTTTCGACGGGACTCGCTGTGCCGGTTGACACGCCACCGCAGCTTCGCGACCTCTAGAGCCAGACGGCAACGCCACGCCGACTCGGGGCCGCCAACCAGCCGCCGCTGCGACTGGCTCACCAACAGCCCGGCGGCTTGCCAGGCCTGCGATGCGGCCCGTGGCGTGTCGCCGCCCAAGCACTGCCGCAGCAGGCTGCACGCGGCACGCCACTCGGCCCCGTGGCGCCAATCGCCTTCGGCCGCGGCCTGCTGCGCCGCCTCACGCTGCTCCATGAATTGGACGCAATGGCTCGCGGGGAAGTCCCGGCGGTAGGCCACCTCGCCGGCGAAGTACTTCGTGGCGTCGGCGATGAAGCCGCGGAGCGAATGATGGTTGACGTGCGTCACGCCGATGCCGGGGACGCGGTGCACTGCGATGCCGAGCTGGTGCAGGTGGATGCCGAGCGCGGTGGCGCCGAACTCGCCGTAGCCGGTCGGCAGGCCGCCAAGGCCCAGGAAGCACTCTTTCCGCACGGCGAAGCCACGCGCCTGGACCAACTTCCACGGGGCGGTCTTGCCGCCGTTGATGATGAAATCGGCGGACAGGTTGGCCTCGGCTTGGCCGAGAGTGCTCTCTTCTCGCGTGTCCCCCTCGACCCAGCCGGCGACCGCCCGGCTGTCTGCGAAGAACGAGAGCAGGCGCCGCACGCAGCCCGGCTTGCCTAGGCAATGGTCTTCGGTGAGGAACAGGTCACCGGCCGCGGCCGCTTCGGCTCCGAGGTTGTAGCGGGCTGCCCGGTTCAAGTGGCCCCCCGGCGCCGAGATGAAGCGGTCTTGGGGCCGCAGTCGGGCGCGTATCTGCTGGTCCAGCCTCGGATCCCCGCTGTGCGAGACAACGACCAGCTCATAGTCGTCCGGGTCTACGCCCTGTTGAGAGGTCCAGCTATCGAAAAACCCGGCCTCCACCCTGTAGTCGAACAGAGGAATGAGGACCGAAAGCCTCGGCTTAGGCGTCATAACAAGGCGGCCCGGCGGGGGGTTGCAGGTATTTCAGCCACATCGCGCGGGGCGGACTATTCCGCAGGGCCGTTGATGCATCAAGGTGTTTCGGCAGGCAGGCCGCAGAAAGCTGTATCCCTGGGATCGATCGGTGATCCTCAGAAGTCTGTGGGTGCCGAGGGGCGCGCACAAAAAAACCCGGCGTCTGGAGGCTAACCCAGACGCCGGGCCTATCGATGCAATTCTGTGAGTCCGGCTGATTCAACAGCCTATTTTCCAACACCCAGTAGAGTGCTTAGCCAACACAAGGACTGTCCCCAGCCCACGAGATCCGGCGCGATGATGCGATAGTCCGCGGCTAGGGCACC
>JBCCQL010000232.1:0-5612 GCA_039024355.1 Planctomycetota bacterium | reverse complement strand
TTTTGTACGACGATTCGCAGCAGGCCCAGGCGCTGCGGATGCTCGGCCGGCACGCGTCGAACCCGGACCTGAGCTTCTCTTGGCACGACGCGGCGGTGCTGAGCAAGAAGATCCGTGCCGAGGCCAAGCGGCACGCCCCGCGGTTCGCGGAGGGCGAGCAGGCCGGCGCCGCCGAGCCCGGCTTCGAGCCTGGGTTTGAGCCCGACTTCGAGGAGCGGAAGTAGCCGCCGCCGGCCCATGCAGCGACAGCTCGGACAGTTCTTGCGGTACCTCGACGTAGAGCGCGGGGCGTCGGAGCACACGATAAAGGCGTACCGCGAAGACCTGGCGGCCCTGGCCGAATACCTGGCCGAGGACGAGGGCGCCGACGACGAGGGCGCCGGCGGAGGTGGCCCCGCGGGCGTCGTGGGTCGGACGCCGCCGCCGGAGTCCATCACCACGGTCGAGCTACGCGGCTTCCTCTCGGCGCTGCACGACGCGGGGTACGCCAAGACGTCAATCGCCCGGCGGCTGGCGTCGGTGCGGAGCTTCTTCCGCTTCGCGCAGCGTGAGGGCTGGGTCGAGAGCAACCCGGCCCGGCCGCTCCGCAACCCACGCAAGCCGCGGAAGCTGCCGCACTTTTTGTCGACCGACGAGGTCGGCCGGCTGCTTGCTTCCCCGCCCGAGGAGAAGCCCTTTGGCAAGCGCGACCGGGCGATGCTCGAGGTGCTGTACTCGGCCGGCCTGCGTGTCAGCGAGCTGGTGGGCCTGAACGACGAAGACCTAGACCGCGAGCAGTCGGTGGTCACGGTCCGCGGCAAGGGCCGCAAGGAACGCCTGGCGCCGGTTGGCAGCTACGCCCTGCGTGCGCTCGACGCGTGGCTGAGCGAAAGGCGGCTCGCCCCGGAGCACCAAACCGGGCCGGCCGGCGGCGGCGCTCCTCGCCCCTCGCCCCTGGCGCCGCTTTTCACCAACAAGTTCGGCCGGCGGATCACCACGCGGAGCGTCGCCCGGATGCTCGAAAAGCACCTGAAGGCCGCCGGCCTCGACGGGCGGACCTCGCCCCACACGCTGCGGCACAGCTTCGCCACGCACCTGCTGGACCGTGGCGCCGACATCCGCAGCGTGCAAGAGCTGCTGGGCCACAAGAGCCTGGTGACCACGCAGGTGTACACGCACGTCAGCACCGCCGCCCTACGCGCAGCGTACGAGAAGGCGCACCCGCGAGCAGTGTAAGCACGCCTTCCCGGCGGCCCGCTGCGGATACCCCCCGGGCGAACGGTTCAATCGGCGCAATGCGTTGCCGCGGCGGCGTCCGCCTGCCTGCGCTTTCTATGCCGGCATGGCGGCCGGCAAATTGTTGTGCCGCGGCGGCGGCGGCATTACCGTGAGGGTCGGCCTTCGAGCGTACCCACGCATACGGTTTCCGCCGCCAGATGACGCATCCGCCCCACCACGAGCCCAGCGGCCGCCGCAGACTCTTGGGCGTAGCGCCCTGCTGCCGCCGCGTTTTTGTCGCGCTGTGCGTGGCGGCCGGCGGGCTGTGCGGCGTGCAGCGCGACGCGGCGGGCCAGGCCGTGAGCAGCCCGGCGGGCCCGCCGAACATCATCCTGATCTTCGTCGATGATCAGTCGTGGAACGGCACGTCGGTGCGGATGGACCCGGACGACCCCCGCTCGGCGAGCGACTTCTACCAGACGCCCAACCTGGAGCGCCTGGCCGCCGAGGGCATGGTGTTCAGCAACGCCTACTCGGCGGCGGGCGTGTGCTCGCCCACGCGTGCGGCGCTGGCCACGGGCATGAGCCCCGGGCAGCTGCAGCACAACGACATCTACTACACGGACTCCGTGCGTGGCTTCGGGGGGCACCCGCTGGTGCCGCCGCAGGTGGCGCCCCTCGACGCCGAGTCGGTCGTCGGCCTCGGCGAGCGGGTGCAGCAGGCCGGCGGGGGCTACGCCACGGGCCTGATCGGCAAGTGGCACGTCGCCGGCGCGGGGCCCGAGGACTTGGGCTTCGACTACTTCGACGAGGTCCGCGTGTCGAGCCCCGAGGACCCGCGGACGATCGGCTCGAAGACCGACGCGGCGATCGACTTCATGACGCAGCACGCCGAGGCCGAGCAGCCGTTCTTCCTGCAGCTCTCGCACATCGCCGTGCACTCGCCGTTCATCGCGACGCAGGAGAGCACGGACCTGTTCGCGGGCCTGCCGCCCGGCAGCGTCCACAACGACGTCACCTACGCGGCCTACACGCACGACCTCGACATCGGCGTCGGCCGCATCCTGGACGAGATCGACGCGCTGGGAATCGCCGACAACACGTACGTGATCTACGCGTCGGACAACGGCGCCACGAACAACGTCAGCCGGAACGACCAGCTCTTCTCGGGCAAGAAGTCCATCTTCGAAGGCGGCATCCGCACGCCGCTTATCATCAGCGGGCCCGGCATCGCGCCGGGGAGCTACAGCGACGTGCCGGTCACCACGGTCGACCTGTACGCAACCATCAGCGCCCTGGCCGGCAACCAGGCGCCGCTGCCCGCCGGCGTGGAGGGGGCCGACCTGTCGCCCCTGCTGTTCAACGCCGGGGCGTTGCCCGAGGGCATGCAGCACCTGGAGCGGGCCCACTCCGAAGGGGGCGCCCTGTTCTTCCTCTCGCCGTCGAACATCGCGACCGGGCCCAACTACCGCCTGCGGCCCATGGCCGCCGTGCGGCGTGGCGACTACAAGCTGATCCGCGTCTTCGGCGAGAACGGGGGCGAGGACCAGCTGCTGCTCTTCAACCTCGCCCAGAACCCGACCGAAACCGAAACCCTCAACAGCACGCTGAACCTCGCCGATGACCTGCCCGAGCTGACCGCAGAGCTGGCGCTGCTGCTGGACAACTGGGTGCAGTCGGCCGACGTGTCGCTGCCGTACGACGTGGCGGCGCCGACGTCGATTTTGTGGTCCGCCGACCGGCCCGGCGCCGCGGACGGGGTTTGGCGATCGGTCACCGATGTCGACCAGCGTTTCCGCGAGAGCTGGTCCGTAGAAGAAGACGGCCCACGCGTGATCGCCTCCGGCGCGTTCCAGCCGGGCGTCGCGGACCAGGCGTTTTTCTTCGACGGCGCGTCGTCGGCTTCGCGGCAGTTTTTCCACGTCTCGGACAACGCCGGCCGCCTCGACAACCGCCGCTACCCGACGGGCACGCCGGACCACGACCGCTCCGTATCGTTCGAGCTCTGGGTGCAGCTGGCGGACCTGGCCGGCCCGCACGCCCTGCTAGAGACCGGCAGCGCCGAGCGCGGGCTGTCGGTCACCATCGTCGACGCCGACGGGGACGGCCTCTACACCGACGCACGTTTCACCGTCGCCGGCGCGTCGGGCCAGACGCTCACCGCGACGGCCGACCTCGCCCGCTCGACCAACCCGGTGGGTGACTTCGTGCACCTGGTGGTGGTGCTGGACGACTCGCCCGACAACAGGCACGCGGCGATCTACGCCAACGGCCAAGAACTCACGCGGGTGGCGGGGCAGCCCGGCGCCGACGGGACGCTGCACTGGGACCAGTTCATCCAGGGGTTTGACGCGGCGACGCTCGGCGCGTCGGACCCAACCTCGCCCGGGGCGAGTTTGCGCGGCGCGTTGGCCGGGATCGCCTTCCACAACTTCTCGCTCACCGGGGCCGATGTTGCCCAGCGGTACAACGGGGCGCTCGACCCCGTGCGGCGGGGCGTGCTCTCCGTCGGCGGCGACGCCAAGGCGGCGACCTATCGGCCGACGTCGGTCGCCGCCGGCAGCATGGAGGAGAGCGGCGTCGCCGTGGTGCTTGAGGAGCGGCACGACGTGCTGGACGCCGACCTGCTGGTCGATCTGCTCGTCGGCGCCGGCGGGCCCGGCGTGCTGGAGGCCGGCAGCGGGTTCGCCAGCTACCTGATCCACTTCGACCCGGTGGGCGACCCCTCGGCGCCGACCACCGTCGCCGGCTCGGTGACTTTCGCCGGGGAGGTGCTCGGCCTGATCTTCGACGCTGGGACGCTCGACGCCACGGACACGCTGCTGGGCACCGTGGGCGAGCACGCAACCGGTCAGCGGACCGGGGGCGTGCTCGCGGGCGACCTCCTCATGCTCTCCGGCGACGGGCGGACGCTCGACTTCTCGCTGACCGCCACCGGGGCGGGCGTCGCGCAGCTCCGCGTGATCACGGCCGGCGGCTTCGCCGGCGACTTCAACGGCGACGGCGCTGTCGACGGCGCCGACTACGCCGTGTGGCGGGCCGAGGTAGACCGCCTCGCGGTTGATGCGGTTGGCGACGCCAACGGCGATGGCTTTGTCAACGAGGCCGACCTGGAGCTCTTCCAGCAGAACTTTGGCCGGGCGGCCGGGCCGGGCGAGGCGATCGCCGGCGACTTCAACGGCGACGGCGCCGTTGATGGCGCCGACTACGCCCTGTGGCGTGACAACCTCAGCCAAGGGCGCCTACGAGGCGACGCCGACCGTGACGGCGATGTCGATCTGCAGGACCTAGCCCTGTGGCAGCGGGACTTTGGCTCGGTAGAGCGCTTCACCGCGTCCGGCCTGGCGGGCGACTTCAACGGCGACGGCTCGGTCGACGCGTCCGACTACGCCGTGTGGCGGAACGCCCTGGCCAGCCAGGACCTGACCGCCGACGCCGACGGCGATAACGACGTCGACGCCGACGACCTGGAGTTCTGGCGGATCAACTTCGGCGCGGCCGCGTCGCCCGTGGGTCTCTCGTCCGCCGCAACGCCGGCGCCCGAACCGGCGTCGGTGGTGCTTGTTTCGGGCCTGCTGCTGGCCGGCCTCTTCCGCCGCCGCGCGGCGGGCCGCTGAGCCCCTGGGCCGCGTCGCCCTATGCCGGGCCAACGCTAAGTTGGGCCAGCCCAGGCACGGCCAGATCGCACCGCCACTTCTCGGCCCCGCCTTCTGGGGTTGTTCCCGGCGGCGGGGCGTTTGCCGCCCGCGGACGGCACGCCTGCGCGGCTTGTCCGGCGTGTGCGGCGTGATGGCCTGCGGGGCCGTGTTGATTTTTGACCCGGTGTTGGGCGTGACGTAGATGTTTCACAACCAACTCGAATGCGCGAACACGGAAGTTTGAAGAGTGAAGGGTGAAGCCCTCCGCTCTGCGTTTCTCTCTTCACCCTTCAACCTTCCGACTTCGCAACCATGTCCGGCAAACTCCTGCTCGTTGACGACGACCGCCACGTCCTGGAGTCGATGACCGACTGGCTCCGCGACCAGGGCCTGGAGGTGGACGCCTCGCCCGGCTACGCCGACGCTCTGGGCCAGATGGAGCGGCGGCGGTACGACGTGCTGCTGGCGGACATCCGCCTGCAGGACGGCGACGGGTTCGACCTGCTGGAGCAGTCGCGGCGCCGGTGGCCGGCCACGCAGGTGGTGCTGCTCACCGGCTACGGCACGGCGGACTCGGCGGTAGACGCCATCCGCGCCGGCGCGTTCGACTACCTGACCAAGCCGCTGATCGACGACGAGCTGCTGATGTCGATTGAGCGGGCCCTCGGCCAGCGCCGGGTCATCGAGGAGAACGAGAGCCTGAAGGAGGAGCTCGACCGCAAGCACGGCATGGGGCACATCGTCGGCGGCGACCCGCGCATGCTCCGCGTGTTCGAC
>JBCCQL010000231.1:0-5642 GCA_039024355.1 Planctomycetota bacterium | reverse complement strand
GTCCGGCTGACGGTGCGGGGCGGCGTGGGCGACTTCCAGCTCGGCTGGCGCCAACCGGCGGACGCCCCGGCCGCGCCGCAAACCAGCGTGCTGAGCGTCGAGGGCCGGCTGCTCACCACCATCGACGGCCGCAGCATCCGCACCGAAGCGGAGCTGCGGGTCGAGAGCTACGGCGGGCCGGTCGAGCGGTTCCGCGTCCGCCTGCCGGCCGGCGCCACGCTGATCCCGCCGCCGCTGGAAGCCGACGACGGCGCCCGGCCCCGCTTCTCCCGGATCGCCCCGACAGACAACCCGGCCCGCGGCCCAGACGGCGGCCCAGACGGCGGCTCAGACGGCGGCCCAGCCGATGCGCCGGTGTGGCTCGTCACGCTGCCGGAGCCGACGCTGGGGCCGGTTGCGGTCAAGCTGGTGACCGAGCGGCCCGTCGGCCTAGACGAGCGTGCAGAGATCGACCTGGCGGGCTTCGAGGTGCTGGGCGCGGCCCGCCAGTACGGCGACATGGCCATCCGCGTCGACCAGGACTGGCGCCTGCGGTGGGGCGAGCCCAGCATGGCCCGGCGGATCGACGTCGGCCTGCTGCCCGAGCCCCTCCGCCGGCCGGGCGTTACCGACGCGGTGCGCTACTACCGCCAGCCGTGGCGGCAGCCGGTGCGTGTGACGCTCTTGGGCAACCGCATCGAGGCGACGCCCCGCTACCGCCTAGAGATCTCGCCGGAGGAGGCCACGCTGCGGACCACCATCGCGTACCGCATACCCGGCGCCCGCGTGGCCGGCTTCGAGGTCGACCTGCGGGACTGGACGCGGCTGACCCCCCCGCGCCCATCGAGCCGGTGGGCCTGGTCGACAAAAGCCTGCTGGCCCAGAGCAAAGACGGCGTGCTGGAGGTGCCGCTCAAGCAGCCCGTGTCGCGGCGGGCCGAGATAAGCTTCACCGCCCGCCGCGAGATCGACCCGGACGACCCGCGGCTGACGCTGCGGCTGCCCTCGCCGCGGGCCACGTCGCAGGGCCCGTCGGAGCTGATCGTGGTGGTCGACCCGGCGCTGCGGCTGACGTTCGACGCGGACCGCACCCGCCGGCTCCGCCCGTCGCCGCTGCGGGCCGCCGACCGCGACCCGGCGGACCCGGCCGGCGTGCGGACGCTGCGGCTGCGTGGCTTCTTGCCGGACCAGGTGTTCGCCGCGACCAAGCGTTCCCGGCCGGGCGAGGTGGACGTGGCCATCGGCGCCCGCGTAGAGCTCGGCGAGACGCAGGCGGCCGTCGTGCAAGACTTTTTGTTCGACGCCAAGTTCCAGCCGGCCAACGCCGTGCGGCTAGAGCTGCCCGCCGCGGTGCTGGGGAGCGACGGGCTCAGCGTCGAGCTGCTGGCCACGGGCTCAGCCGGTCCGGCCGGCCCCAACGTGGTCGCAGGGCCCGACGTGGTTGCTGGGCCTGGCGCGGTCGCTGGGCCTGGCGAGGATCCAGCGGCTGGCCAGCCGCCCAGCCGGCAGGTGGCTCAGATGAAGGGCCTGCCGCTGACCACCCGCTTGACGCCGCCGCCAACCGCCCAGCCCGGCGATAGGCCCAGCGGAAAGACCAGCGATGGGCCCGGCGAGAAGATCGCCGAGGAGCCCACCGAGAAGGCCGGCGAAGAGGCCAGAGAAGAGGCCCGCCAGCGGCCCGGCAAAAGCCCCGCCGCGCCTACTGCCGCGGAGCGTTCCGAGGTCTGGGTCGACCTGCCGCGGCCGTGGCTTGGGCCGCTGCTGATCCGTGTGCGTTACACGGCGCAGGTGGGCGTGGCAGCGCTGCGTGGCGGCGAGCCGGCGCCCGTGCCGCTGGCCACCGCGCCGGGCGCCCCCGTGCGGTCTTGCCGGGCGGTGGTTTCTGCCGTCGGCGGCCTACGCCTGGGGCTCGCCACGGCGCGTGCGGGCTGGTCGCCCGCGGCCGAGCGTGCCGCCGACGCTGCCGCTAGTCCTGCCGCTAGCGAGAACGCAACAGCCGCCGTCGGCGACGGCGGGCTGCTGGTCTACCACGACGCCGGCGCCGCCGCCCTGCCCGTCAGGGCCCTGCCGGCAAGCACCAAGCCGCCGGCCGAAGCGGTCGTCCGCTTCGCGTGGTGGCAGACCTGGGTCACGCCGCAGCAGACGCAGCAGCGGGCGGTCTTCCGCGTCGAATCGCCGGGCAGCGAGCTGCGTTTCGACCTGCCGCGGGACGCCGGGGGGCGAGACATCGGCGAGGTCGAGGTGCTGATCGACGGAGAGCCGGTGGTGGGCGTCCAGCGTGTCGGCAGCCGGCTGACGGCCCCGCTCGTGCAGGCCCCGCCCGGCGGCTTCGCAGGCCGGCCCGCTGCGCACACGGTCGAGGTCCGCTACTTCGAACCCACCGCCGACACCACAAAAACGGACTGGCGGCCGACGCGACTGCGCGCGGAGATGTCCTGGGTGCAGTCTTACTGGCAGGTGGTGCTGCCGCGGACCCGGCGTGTGGTCTCCACGCCGGCGGGGTTTGTGCCCGCCATGCGTTGGTCGCTCAGCGGAGGCGGCTGGGGGCGGCAGCCGCTGCTCCGCGCAGAAGAGTTAGAAGAACGGCTGCAGGCCGTGCCACGCGGCAACGCAGCGGCGGCCGACCACGCCTACCTGTTTTCGTGCTACGGGGCGCCGCCCCCCGCGCAGCCCGCCGCGGTGGCGACCATCAGCGGCGTCACGGCCGTGGCGGCCTGCTCGGCCGTGCCGCTGGTTATCGGCCTGGCGATGATCTACCTGCCGGTGCTCCGCCGCCCGGCGAGCCTGCTGCTGCTCTCGGCGCTGGCCGTTGCGGCGGGGCTGCTGTACCCGGGCCCGTTCTTGTACCTGGCGCAGGCGGGCGTGGCCGGCGTTGTGTTGGCGGGGCTGGCCGCGGCGTTGGCCCTTGTGCTGCAGGGGCAGCCCGTGGGCGCCGGCAGGCAGCCGGGCGCCGGCGGCGTGGGGAGCGAAGCCGCCCCCGTCAGCCCGCTGCTCGGCGGCACAGACACCATGATCTCGCTGCCGATGGGCGTCGCGCCACGCGACGCGGGGCAGGCGCCGTCGCACGCGGCCACCGCATCGCTCGCCCCGCGGGAGTCCAATGGCTAGCCAGCCGCCCGCCGCCGCCCGCCGCCGCGTGCCACGCCGGGTCGCCCGGCTAACGCTTGCCGCGGCCGCGTGCTTGCTCGCAGCGTGCCCGGCCGCCGGCGACCCCACCGGCGACCCCATTGGCGACCCGGCCGTGGAGGCCAACACCGCCCAGCGGCCAGCCCTCCGCCGGGTGTACGTGCCGGCGGGCCGCCCCGACGCGTGGCCCACCGGCGGGCAGCGCTTCTTGCCGATCGACCAGGCCGAGCTGGCCGAGCTGCTCCGGCAGCGTCGTTCGCCCCCGCCCCGGGCCAGGGCCGAACGCATCGTCCTGCAGGCCCGCATCAGCGCAGGCGGCGATCTCCTCGGCCGGGGCGAAGCCCGCGTAGCCGTGGATGGCCCACGCGGGTCCACGACCGCCACGGTGCTGGGCTGGCCTGCGGGCCCCATGCTTGTGACCGACGCCCAGTGGCGCGGCGCCGCCGCCCCCGACGCCGAAGGGCTCAACGCGACCAATGCAACCGCGGCGGGTGCAATCGCGGCGGGCACCACCCTGCCGGGCAGTGGGCCACGCGCCGCGGTTCTAGGGCAGTGGCAGGAAGAAGACGCAGCCGCCAGCCACGGGATGGGCGGGCGGCGGCGCGGACTGATGGTCGCCGGCCCCGGCGTGCTGTCCTTCCGTTTCCGCGCCCCGTCGATAAGCGGTGGCGATGGCGCCCGGCGGTACGTTCTGCCGCTGCCCGAGTCGATCGACCGACGGCTGGTGCTGACGCTGCCCGCCGGCGCCGTGCCCGTGGCAGACGAGGCCCAGATTGCCCAGCTCGACGGCTCTTCAGACGCTGCGGTGCAGGACGGCACGCGGCGTTGGCTCCTCCGCCCAGCCGCCGGCCGGCCGCTGGCGTTCGCCGTCACGCTCTCTGGCGCCGAACCCGCCGGCCCTTCCCCCGCCGGCCCTTCTCCCGCCAGCCCTGGGCCGGCCGGCGGACTGCAGACCCAGACCGACGTGCTGCTGGCCGCCGGCGGGGCCGAGGTCACCACCGTCTGTACGCTCGCCGACGCAGCGCCCAGCGTTTGCCCCGTCGACCTGCCCAAAGGCGTGGTGCTGCTCGGCGCCGAGCTGGACGGGCTGCCCACCGCGGGCCGGCCTGTGCCGGGCCGTGAGGCGGCGCTCGGCGCCGCCCGCCGCGTCGAGTTCAACCTCAGCCGCACCCGAAACACGACGCCAACCAAGCTGACGCTACGCCTGTGGGCCGACACGCAGGCCGGGGGCTCGTGGCGTGTGCCGCTGCCGCGGGTCGGCGGGGCGGTTTGGGAGGCGGGCGGCGTCCGCCTGCGGGTAGCGCCGGAGCTGCGGGTGGTGGACGTCCCCATCACCGACGGAACGCTGATCTCGGCGGCACGCCCGGCGGGCCCGCGGCAGCTGGGCGACTTCCGCTTCGCGTTGCTCCGGCAGGCGGCCGACATCCGCGTGACGCTCGCCCCGGCCGGCCGGACGCCACGCGTACAGATGACGCAGCGTCTGCGGATCAGCCCGGCCGAGGCCATGTCGGTGGTCACGCTGACGCTGCCGGACACGGGGCCATCGGACCGCCCGGACATCGCCCTGGGGCTGCACCCCGATTGGCTGGTGGAGTCCGTTGCTGCGTCGCCGCCGGGGGTGATCCGCGATTGGTTCCTGGCCGAAGGGGGCGACGGCGCGATCGCTGGCCCCGCGGGGGCTTCGGGCGAGCCCACCCGCCTGCTGCTGCAGCTGGCGCCGAACGCAGAGCCGCCGGCCGTTGAGCCGCCCACCTCTGAGCCGCCCACCGGCCCGCCCACTGGCCCGCCCGTAGACGATGACGGCGTCGCTGCCACGCCTGACGCCGGGGCCGAGGCCGACGGCACGCCGGGCGCCATCGAGCGGCGCCCGGCGACCGTGACCGTGACCTGCCGCAGGCTGATGCCAAGCCGCGGCGGCGTCCGCCTAACCGCCTTGCAGCCGCTGACGCTGGTGGGCGCCACGCCGGCTACCAGCCGGTTGTCGCTCTCGGCCGCGGCGCCGCACCAGCTGCTGCTAAGCGGGTCGGGCGATCCGCCGACGGGCCTGGCGACCGCCGGCCCCGTGACGCTCGACCTGGCCGACGCCGCGGGTCGTCGGTACGCAAAGCAGGCCACCGCCACGCTGCGGCTGCGCCCGCCCAGGCTCGAGGCCGACATCGCCATCGACGCCTACGCCGCGGGCGGGGCCCTCAAGACACGCACGCAGCTCACCGTGCGTAGCGACGCCACGCTGCAGACGTCGATCGACTGCTTCTTCCAGCCGCCGCTGCCGGGCGAGCCCCGCTGGAGCGACGCCGCCACCGGCCAGCCGCTCGACGCGGTCCGCAGGACAAGGCTCTCGCCCGAGCAGAATCCGCCGCTGGGCGGTGAGTTCTGGACCGTCCGCCTGCCGGGCGACCGCCCCGCGCCCGTGACGATCGTCGCCGAGGCCACCGCCCCGCCGGCGGAGCAAACCACGGTGCCCCTAGCGTGTGTGCCGCGGGCGCGGCGGCAGACGGGCCGGGTCGTGCTGCGTGGCTTGGGCGTGATCGGCCGGCG
>JBCCQL010000230.1:0-5657 GCA_039024355.1 Planctomycetota bacterium | reverse complement strand
GCCCGCTTGGCCCCCCGCCGCCCGGCGCGTAGCATGGCCGCACCGGCAGGGCGCCCGCGCGTGGCCCTGCAGCCCCGGTCGGGTGGCAGAGTGGTCGAATGCACCGGTCTTGAAAACCGGCGATGGGCAACCATCCGTGGGTTCGAATCCCACCCCGACCGCTCTTAGGCGGCGCCTCGACCCGTTGGTCGCCTTGGTGGCGTCGCGGCGTACCGCGTGGTTTCCGCATGTAGGCGGACGGCAGTGGGCCGGTTACGCTCATCATCTCCACGCACGTGTGCGTCCGTCCGGCCGTGTTCGGCCGAAGTCTTTCGGGGCACGCCCTTCCATTGGTTTTTCGTCCCCCGGGGGCCGCCATCAGATTTCTGGGTTGGAGGTTTTTGGGTTGGAGGATGGTCGCCGTCGCCGCCGGGGCGTTCTTTGTCTCGGCGCCCGGGCAGTCTTACTCGGTCGCCGCATTCAAGGGGCCGATGCGTGACGCCCTAGGCCTTTCCGAGACCACATTCGCTTCGGCGTATACGCTGGCCACGCTTGTCAGCGGCATGCTGCTGCCGGTGGTGGGCGGGCTGCTCGACCGGCACGGCGCCTCGCGGTTGCTGCCGGTGCTCACCGTGCTGCTGGGCGCCGCGTGCTGTGGCATGGCGGGCATCGGCGGGCTGGCGACGCTTTGTGTGGGCCTGTGCTGCGTCCGGTCGCTGGGCCAGGGGGCGATGACGCTCAGCGGCAACTGGCTGGTGGCCGAGTGGTTCGACCGCCGCCGGGCGACGGCTACCGCCATTGCCGGCCTGGGAGGCGGCCTCAGCGTGCTGTGCATGCCGGTCTTGAACGAGCAGATTATCTCCGCCGCCGGTTGGCGTGCCGCATGGGTAGTGCTGGCCGCCGGCGTGTGGCTGCTGATGCTGGCGCCGAGCCTGTTGGCGGTGATCGATCGACCCGAAGAACGCGGACTGCTGCCCGACGGCCAATCCCCCGGGGAGGCCGCCGCCGGTAAGTCGGTAGCCGACGCGCCATCTGTCGCAGAAGACCTGATGCCCGGCGCCGCGACCAGCCCGCCTACCGCTGTGCCGCTTGCAAAGAAGACGGAGGGCCCCGGCAGCAAGGCGCCTTCGAGCGCTGCCATGCGTATCTCGGGCGTGCTGCTGCGGCCGACGTTCTGGCTGCTGCTGGCGCCGGTTGCCGCCACCGGCATGATTGTGACCGGGCTGGTTTTCCACTGCGTGTCGCTGCTGGGCCAGCGTGGGCTCAGCAGCAGCGCCGCCCTGGCGCTGGTGTCCGCCCAAGCGGTGGTGACGCTCGCCCTGACGCCCGCCGCTGGTTGGGTGACGGATCGCGTCGGCCCGCAGCCCGTGCTGGTGGCGGCCATGGCCTGCCTGGCGGCGGGGCCGCTGCTGCTGCTTGCCGCCCAGCAGCGGCTGGCCCTCGCTTTGTACGTGGCTGTGCTGGGCGCCGCCGAATCGGTGAGCCGCACCGCCGGCGTGACGGTTTGGCTGGACTACTACGGCCGGCGTGGCCAGGGCGTCGTGCGTGGCTGGGCGATGGCGGGCGTCATCTTCGGGGCCGCCATCGGCCCGCTGCCGCTGGCTGTCGCGTACGACGCCACCGGCGGCTACACGCCGGCGCTGGTGGCCTTCGCCGCGGTAGCCGCCGCGGCCGGCGTGGCCGTTGCCGCGGCGCCGCCGGTTTCAAAAGCTTCCGCCCTCGCGTAAGACCAACGTCCCAGCCGCGGCCGCCGGACGGTTCCGAAGACTCCCTCTGACGTATGCCCGCCCGCCCCGCACGCCGCCCCAATCCAAGCCAACCTTCTCGAACCAACCAGGACGCACCATCCCAGCCACGACCCCCGAGTCCCGACCCGACGCACCAGAGGCCACCCCCGAAGCGTCAGAGGCCGCCTTCGCTCGAGCGTTGCGAGATCTTCGCGCCGCGTGCGAGGCCGCTGGCAACGCTTTTCCGCCACTCTCCGGCGATGCGTTCGACGCCGCGCACGAAGCCTACGAGCACGCCAGCGGCCAGCGGCAGGGCATCCTCAAGCACCTGGCCGCCGTGCTCGACATCGTGCTCACCGCCGCCGGCCGTGCCGATCGGCCGCTGCGGGTGTTGAGCGTCGGCCCCGGCAACGGGATGCTCGACCTGGAGCTGATCGCGTCGCTAGGCCGCGAAGAGGTGCGGGCGGAATACGTGGGCGTCGACCCCAGCCCGGTCGCCTGCCGCCGCTTCCGCGAGGGGTTCGCCGCGCTTGAGCCCGCCGGCGTGTCGCTCGCGGTCCACCAGTGCAGCGTGGACGAGCTGCCGGCCAGCACGGGCGCCGGCCTGCGGTTCGACGTCATCCACGCGGTGCACTCGCTGTACTACGTGCCCGACCCGCCGGCGACGCTCCGCCTGCTGCTGGGCATGCTGGCGCCCGGCGGCAGGCTGGCCCTATACAAGGCGCCGCGGGGCGACCTGAACACGCTCGCCGAGCCGTTCTGGCGGGGCGACCCCAACGCGTCGATCTGGTTCAGCGACCGGCTTTCAACCTGGCTGCGTGAAGAGCGGGTCGACGCGCGGTCGGAGCGAATCGACGCCCAGCTGGACGTGACCGACGTGTTTGACCCCGGCAGCCAAGCCGGCCGGTTGGTGCTCGACTTCTTGCTGCACACCAAGGCAGACCAGCTGGGCGACGACCTGCGGCGGCAGGCTCTAGAATGCCTTGACGCGATGTGCATCGAGCGAGACGGCCGGAGGCTAGCCCCGCACCCGGTCGACGCGTTTTGCGTCGCGAGCATCTGACGCATTTTGCGTCGCGAGCATCTGACGCATTTTGTGTCGCCGGCGCCTGGCGCATTTAAGGTCGGGAGCCCGTCACGCTGTTCGCGTCGCGGGCGACTGCGTCGGTGTTTCTGATGCGTGCGATCAGGCTACCGCTTCGATCCGCATCAGCTTGGTCTGCTGCGGGAACCGCCACAGGCCGGCCGCCTCGTCGCGGCGCCCTCGCAGGTAGCCGCCCAGGTGGTCGCCCGCCAGCATCTGGTCGAGCGTCACGCCGTCGTCAAACAGGCACCGCTGCAGGTACATCTCGGCGGTCGCGGTGTCCTCCAGCGGCAGCGTGCCCCCGTAGTCGAGCGTCGACTCATCGAACCGCATGCCAGATTCGAACGCCTGGGCGGCGGCCTGCTGCAGGGCGGCCGAAACCTGCGCGGCGGTGCAGAACGGCGCCCCGCTGGCGCCCGGCCAGTGCTGCAGGTACAGCCGCTGGAACGTGAGGTAGTGCGAGTCCTCGGCCGCGTGGGCGATGAACCCTACGCCGCCCGGCCGCAGCGCCGCACAGAACCGCCGGGCCGCCTCGCCCAGCTCCTCGGCCGGCACGCAGTACAGGGCGTGCGTCGCCCACACCACGTCGTGCCGCGGCGGCGTCGTGAGCTGCTGCAGCGTGCAGTGCAGCTTCTGGCCCGGGCAGAAGGGCGGCCGCAGCTCGCCAGCGGCCTGGTCCAGCGAGAACTCCGAAGGGTCCAGCAGGTGGTAGTCGATCGGCTTGCCCGCGTACCGCGCGAAGCGGGCGTCCGCCAGCAACGCCGCCGGGAACTTCCCGCTGCCGCACGCCACGTCCAGCAGCGAGAGCGTGGGGTCGGCGGTAGACTGCGAAACACGCTCAAGCTCCGCGGCCCAGTCCAGGGCGCCGGCCAGCAGCGTGTAGTCGTAGGACGCCAGCCGGTAGAACGCGGCCATCTCGCCGGCCGACTGCTCGCTCCAGTGCCGGCAGCTTCGCTCGAAGGTGGTGGGCGCCGCGGGTTGGTTCTGCATGAAACGCTCGGTGTGGGCTGTGGGTCCGTGCCGCGTGGCGTAAGCGCGGCCACGCGGCGAAGCAGCGCCGCGCCGCCGCTGTGTCACGCCACTGCCGCGGGGTGTGGCGTTCGCGCTGCGGCGTGTCAGCGGCGGTACAGCACCGGGTTGAGCGGCGAGTCGATCCGCTCGCCCGGCTCGACGCCCGGCATGAAGTGGCGCCAGTCGCCGTTGACCATGTGCGGCGCGTCGATGACGCGGGCGCCGTCCTCAAAGTACGTGGTGGCCAGCACCATGCGCGGCGTGGTCGTCCGGTTGGGGCCGGCCGTGTGCAGGTTCTTGCCGTGGTGGAAGCTCACTTCGCCAAGCTCGAAGCCGGACGCCTCGACCGGCGTCTTCAGGCCGGCAAGCCGCTCGCTGATCCGCCGGTCGTAGCTGTCGTCGAACTTGTTGAAGGGGATGTCCGCGATGGCGTCCACCAGCCCCATGCCCGAGGCGAAGCCCAGCGGGCCCATGCTCTCCGGGATGGCCTGCAGCGGCGCCCAAGCCGTGCAGATGCGGTCCGAGGCGATCGGGAAGTGGTGGTCGTCGTAGTGCCAGGGCGTGCGGCCGCAGCCGGGCTGCTTCGACATGCCGTTGTCGTGGTACAGCCGCACGGCAGCGGCGCCCGTTAGCTCCGCCGCCAGCTGCGCCAGCCGTGGGCTGAACACAAACGCCCGCATGGCCTGGGACGTTTGCCACATCATCTCGAGGCTGGCGAACCGGTCGCCCAGCCGGCCCTCGGCCTCCGCGAACAGCCGCGACAGCTCTTCGCGGAGCGTCGCGCACGCGGCGGGCGAGAGGACGCCCCGCAGCTTGATCCAGCCGTGCTGCTGAAAGTGCTCGACCTGCTGGGCGTCGAGCTTGTAGGGCTCGGCCAGTTCACGCGTCAGCTCATCCACCGCCAGCGGCGGCTGCGGCGCGGGTGTCGGCAGGTCGATCAGTTGTTGCCCGGTCGCGGCGTTCTCTCCCCCCGCGTTTTCTGCCAGCGACATGTACCAGTCCCACCACTGCTGGTTGGACTGATCCCACTCGGTGTTGACGTCGCCGCTGGCGGCGTGCTGTTCGGAGAGGTGCTGGCGGGCCGTTTCGTTCACGTTGGCTCCCGATTGTTGGCGTGCAGTGCCGCTACGCCGCGCTGGTTGTGAAACGCGTGCACCCGGCACTCTACACCACCCGTCCGCCGCGACGCAGGGGCCTCCGCTGGCGTCGGGCGCACCAATCGATCATGCTGTAGCCGGTTGCAACCCCTTGCGTTCGCTCGACCGCCACGCATGCCAAAGCCCAAGTCCGAGACACCTGCCGATCAACGGGCCGATCAACGGGCCGGCTATAATCATTTTGACCACTTCAGGTTTGTCTCTTGAGGCACCAGCTAACCAGCGTACCAACCCACACTGTCATCAGGCCTCTTAGAAAACTTCCACAGGAATGATTATCTGAGAAAAACCAATGAACATGTACACGTACACTCTGTTTAGTAACTTGACGTTTATTCTGGTCTAAACAAAATCAATCATTTACTTTGCATACTAAATAGACCATAATAAGTTGGTTCCATATTTATGAGTGATTATAGGAAATTATGACACAACTAGCATTTTGCCACACAACTGCAGCAATATTCTTTTTGTTGTTACACATTTTGAAATGTTGTCTAGTCGAAACAAGACATTCGCACACACAAAAGATACCTTTCAACTGGATTTTTGAGCAAATATCAATTTGCACTTGAGTTTGAGTCAAGAAATGTGGTGGGTCGATTGCACAGGTATTTAGTCTTATCTCAACACCCACTTGTAAATTTTAGCTTGCTTGAGACTATAGACCCTACTACAACAAACACTGTTAAAGCGCGG
>JBCCQL010000229.1:0-5686 GCA_039024355.1 Planctomycetota bacterium | reverse complement strand
GCCCGGGCGGACGACGACCGGGCGTGGGTCAGCCTGCTGCCCACGCTGCAGCACGGGGCGCCGCGGATGAGCTTCTCCCAGGACGAGACCGGCGTCGTGAGCCACGGCGCCATGACACGCAGCACGGAGGCCTTCCCCGACATGGCGATCTCGGCCGACCTGGCGCCGGGCGAGATGCTGATCGTCACCAACCTGCCGGGCTCGGCGTCGCAGCTGGGCGGGCTGTTCCACGCCCCGGCGGACGGGACCGGCTGCCAGCGGAAGGCGATTGTGGTGCGGGTGGCCCGGGCGCCGGCGTCGACGGCATTCCTGAACGACGCGGATGGCCTGCCGCCAGAAGGCGTCGGGCCGGCCGGCGGCCGCTGAGCACGGCTGGCCAGCAGGGGCGCCGGGCCTCCCCAACCGCCCACCGGCGCCGTAGCATGCACGTCATTCGCGGGGGTGCCACGGCCCCGGCTGGCGGCTCTTCTTCGCAGCAAACACTCCGCCGCGTTCCACGCCCCCGGAGCCGACGCCGGCCCGCCCAACGCCCACCACAACCAACGCCCACCACAACCAACGCCCACACACGACGAGGAACACCACCATGCCCCTGGTCCCCATGCGACTGCTCCTGGACCACGCCGCGGAGAACGACTACGGCCTGGCCGCGTTCAACGTCAACAACATGGAGCAGATCCAGGCCATTATGGAGGCGGCCGAGGAGACCGAGTCGCCCGTCATCATCCAGGCGTCGCGCGGCGCCCGGAAGTACTCGCAGGACTCCTACCTGCGGCACCTGATGCTGGCGGCCGTGGAGCTGCACCCGAAGATCCCGATCGTCATGCACCAGGACCACGGCAACAGCCCGGCCACCTGCCAGAGCGCGATCGACAACGGCTTTACCAGCGTGATGATGGACGGGTCGCTGAGCGAGGACGGCACGACGCCCGCCGACTTCGACTACAACGTCCGCGTGACCAAGACGGTGGTCGACTCGGCCCACAAGCAGGGCGTCTCGGTCGAGGGCGAGCTGGGCTGCCTGGGCTCGCTGGAGACCGGCGGCGGCGAGCAGGAGGACGGCCACGGCGCCACCGAGAAGCTGTCGCACGACCAGCTGCTGACCGACCCGGACGAGGCGGAGCAGTTTGTGGCCGCCACGGGCGTCGACGCCCTGGCCGTGGCCATCGGCACCAGCCACGGCGCGTACAAGTTCACCAAGAAGCCCACGGGCGACGTGCTGGCGATGGACCGCATCGAGGAGATCCACCGCCGGCTGCCCAACTGCCACCTGGTGATGCACGGCAGCAGCAGCGTGCCGCAGGAGCTGCAGGACATCATCAACAAGTACGGCGGGCAGATGCCGCAGACCTACGGCGTGCCGGTCGAAGAGATCCAGAAGGGCATCAAGCACGGCGTGCGGAAGGTGAACGTCGACACCGACAACCGGATGGCGATGACCGGCGCGGTGCGGAAGCTGCTGATGGAGAGCCCCGAGAAGTTCGACGTGCGCGACTGGATGAAGCCGGCCCGCGCCGCGATGAAGGAAGTCTGCAAGGCCCGCATGGAAGCGTTCGGCCAGGCGGGCAACGCCGGCAAAATCGACTGCGTGTCGATCGACCATTACGCCAGCCACTACGCCGCGGTGTGATCGCTGGCGCCTGCACGGCGCAGCGGGCTGAGAGTTGCCGCGGCAAATAATCGCGGCTGTCGCTGGCGGCTTCCGGGCCGTGAGCTTTTTGTCGCGTGGCGTCAGGTGCAGTAAACTAAGGGCATGAGCACCGCCGAGCCGTTGAATCCGCCCGTTGCTGCGTTCGTCACCGCCAACGAACTGCTGCACATAAGCGTGCAGCTCCACAACGAGGGAAAACGCTGCGAACTTGTGCGGGGAGAACTCGTCGTCATGTCACCAACCAAGGGCCCGCACGGTGTGGTGACCGCGGAAGTCCACGGCCTGCTCTACATGCACCTGCGTGGCAAGTCGCTGGGTTCGCTGTTCGCGGCCGAAACCGGCTTCCTCGTGAGCGTTAACCCCGATACGGTTCGCGCGCCCGATATCGCATTCGTCCGCAGGGATCGTATCGAGGCCCTCGGGCTGCCAGCATCGTTCTTCCCCGAGGCCCCAACGCTTGCGGTTGAAGTCGTTTCGCCCAGCGAAAGCGCGAAAGAGGTCCACGAGAAAGCCAAGATGTGGATCGAGTCCGGCTGCGGCGCCGTGTGGCTCGTCTGGCCCGGCGACCGGACCGTGACCGACTACCGGTCGCTGGACAACATCCGGGTGCTGACCGCGGACCAGACGCTCGAAGGGGGCGACGCGGTGCCTGGTTTTTCTGCCAAAGTAGCCGACCTGTTTGTCGGGCTAAGCTAAACGAGGGGGCCGCGGTGCGCACCTGCTTGATCTCGCTCGCGGCGTTCGGCTTCGCCGTCTCGGCTTCTGCGGCAGACCCGGAGGGCTACGCGAAGCCCGAGATGCTCATCGGCGGCTCGGGCCTTAGTCAGCTGCTCCGCGGAGACACGCCCCTGGTGGTAATCGACGTCCGCTCGCGGTCCGCGTACGACGAGTGGCATGTGCCGTCGGCCCGCTGGGTCGATGTGGGGGCTTGGACAGCGGCGTTCGGTGAAGCCGGCGCTTATGGCAAAAACGCAGCGGCCTGGAGCGAGCGGATCGGCGCCCTGGGCATCGACGCCGACACGACCGTGGTCGTGTACGACCGGTTTTTCTCACCCGGCGCAGCCCGCGTCTGGTGGCTGCTGCGTTACTGGGGTGTGGATGACGTCCGTCTGCTCGACGGCGGCCCCTTTGCCTACCAGCGTGTCGCGATGCGGGTGCCAGAATCGCGAGCCGCGGGCCGCCCGCCGGCCGACTTCGTCGCTAAGCCGCAGACCTATCGGCTGGCAACGCGGGCCGGCGTGCTGAGCCGGATCGCCGCGGACAGCCGGTCGACGGGCTGCCTGATCGATACCCGCAGCGACCGAGAGTTCGCCGGCGGCGCCATCCCGACGGCGTCCCACTCTGATTGGCGGGCGTACGTCGACGCCGAGACCGGCCGGCTCAAGCCGCCTGCAGAGCTACGCCGATTGCTACGCGCCGCCGGCGTTGTGGGTGCGGCGCCCGCCGCGGAGCGCGGCGGAGGCTCAGCGGCCGACGCGCAGCCGGCAGTTGTCACCTACTGCCGCACCGGTGGCCGGGCTTCGGTCGTGGCGTTTGTCGCTGAGCTCGTCACCGGCGAGCCCGCGGCCAACTACTGGGGCAGCTGGAACGACTGGACCCGGCAGCAACCATGAGCGGCGACGGACGGGCGTGACCCGCTGCGTCGCGCAGCCCCGCCCGCTCTCATTGCCCGCCCCCTAATCCCTGGCCCCTAACCCCTCGCCCCTCGCCCCTCGCCCCTCGCCCCTTGCCCGCCCACTCCCCCCTTTCATGATCCGCCGCCACGTCCCGCTGGGCGACAACGCCGACGCGTGGCTGCTGATCTCGCAGATCGAGCACGCCCGGCTCAGCCAGCAGCTGGCCGCGGCGTGGAAGACGCTGCTGCCCACCGCGTCGGGCGCCACACGGCGGGAGTTCCTGGCCGCCGTGCTGCACCACGACAACGGCTGGGACGACTGGCAGACGTCGCCGCGGATCGACCCTGAGCATGGCCGGCCGTACGGGTTCACGGAGATGCCGCCCGACTTGGGCCAGGCGATCTGGTCAAAGTCGATCGACGCGTGCCGGGCGATCGGGCCGCTGGCCGGGTGGGTAGTCGCGTCGCACTTCATCCAGCTGCAGGGCAAGCCGGACGAAGACTTCGCCGGCTGGGCCCGCTGGCTAGGCGAGCAAGACCGGCGCCGCGTCGGGTGGCTCGACGAATGGCTGCAGGCCGACCCACAGAACAGCCGGGCGGTCGCCGAGGAATGCCTGCACCTGCTGCAGCAGTTCGATTGGCTGAGCCTGTGGCTGTGCTGCCGGGCGCCGATCGACGCACGCGACCCGGTCGAGCCGATGGAGCTGGGCGACGGATCGCATCGCTTCGGCCCGTACCGCCTGAGGCCGGTGGGCTCGGCAATTGAGATGGCGCCGTGGCCATTCACCGGCGACGCGCTCGACCTCGTGGTGAACGCGTTGCGGGCGCCGGCGGGCGTCTACGAGAAGAGCAGCGACATGAACGCGGTGACAACGCGTGCGGCGTGGCGCCTCGCAAAACCTGCGGGCGATTAACAGGGGCTTCCTGGCGACCATGTTCCCCGTCTACCCGCTATCGATGGAGGCGGTTGCTTTGGCTCCCAGGCCGGCGCCATCACTCGCTGAAGTCAGAAATCCCTTACGCTCGTGATGCGCCGGCCGGCGCGCTTTCCTGGAGCGGCCCACATCGCGTAGAGGCCGGGCTGATACGGCTTTTCGATCTCCTCCAGGGCCGCTTCGAGGAACTTATACTGCGAGTCGGGGAACGAGTCGATCAGTCGGCCGATCTCGGCCGGATCGCCAGTGGCGTAGTCAGCGGGGACGGGGTAGAAGTCGGCCCAGTGGCCTGCGTCTTTGCCAGCTCCGTCGGCGTAGGTGGCGATTGTCGGCACGCGTGAGCCAACCTCAAGTGGCCTGCCCCCCGACTCGCAAAGGTTGATGCGTTCGATCTTAACCGCTGGAAAACGGCCGGGGCCCTGGGCCAGATCGGTCGGCACGGCGATGAGAACCGGGCCCGTCGCAATCACCACGCCGGGGTTCGCGTCTCCCGACCACATCTTCCGCGACGACCTGTACGTGTAGAGCGCTACGGTCGCCACGCCCGCAGGGCCGAACAGCCAGATCGGCGTTTCGTTGCCCTGCTTATTGGTGATGGAGTTCTTGACGCCAAACACCGGCAGCACCAGCCACAGGGCGAACAGCAGCACCGTGCATCCGAGGCCGAGCGCCGGCCAAAGCGGACGATGCCGCCACCAGCGGAGCCAGTTCATGCGGACCCGGCCCGGGTTGCTAGCGAAGGTTTCGTGGCCTGACAACGCCGGGGCGGGCTGCGCGGCGCCCCGTTTGGAAGCCAGCGGCGGTGACGACTGCGGGTCGCCGGCTGCACGCGGGTTTGGGGCGGCGGCCGGCCCCTGTGGCACGGCGAACGACTGCCCGCATCCCGCCACGGGGCATCTTACCTTTCTGCCGGCGTAGGCCGCCGGCGCCTTGAACTTCGCGGCGCAGTGTGGGCACGCGACACGGATGCGGTCGGCGGACTCGGGAGCACTCATCGTGGAGAATCGCTCGCGGCTTGTGCAGCAGGCCCCGCGTGTACCGCGGACGGGCGGAGTCTGCCGCACAGCACCGCCAAAGGCAAGCGGGCACGCCCGCGCTACGCCAGCACGCCGCTCTCGCTGGCGACGGCGGCTTCCTCGGCCGACACCAGGGCGATAATCTTTTTGCCGGGCTGGGCCTCGAACTTCCGGTCGGCCGCGCAGATGTTCAGCTTGCCCCGCTCCGGGATGGTGAAAAGCAGCAGGGCGGAGGAGTACTTGGCCCGGAAGTCCTCGATGGTGAAGTCGGCCGTGAGCGTGGTCTTCTTGATGGTCGCCCCCGCGTCGAAGCGTTCGCGCAGCGAGGCGTGGCTCACGCCCTCGGCGAACAGCTTGCGGCCGCGGCGGTGGGCCGGCACCCGCTCGTGCCGCTCGCTCGTGCGTGGCGTGTCGAACTGGTAGACGTTGGCCGAGCCGAACTGCTCGGCGAACTCGATGGCGGCCAGCG
>JBCCQL010000228.1:0-5692 GCA_039024355.1 Planctomycetota bacterium | reverse complement strand
GTCGGCGATCGGCGTCTCGACGCCCGGCGAAGGCGCAGGCGGCCGCCTGGTCAGCACCATGTTGCAGCCGCCCGCCGCAGAGAACGCAAGCGGCGGCGCCCCGGCCGACAATCGGTCGGCGCCCGCGGCGGGACAGCGCACGCCGGCGCCCATCAACCCGGCCGCAGGCCAGCCCGCGGCAGAGGGCATGCAAACCCCCGCCGCCGCTGGTGGTGGTGCGGCGCCCGCCTCGCAGGACAGCTCGCTGCTTGGGCCTGTGCAGGTCGAGTTCGTTGAGGGGCTGGACATCATCGTCTTGCGGGGCAGCGACAAGGACGTAGCCCGCGTGATGCAGATCATCAACCAGATCGAGCAGCTCAGCGCGGTCACCGTGCCGGCGATCGTCGTCCAGCCGCTCACGCATGTGGGCAGCGAGGCGCTCGCCAACCTGCTGTCGCGGGTGTACCAGCAGGTGCTGGGCCCCCGGACGGGCGACGTCAGCATAACGCCGCTCGGCAAGCCCAACGCGTTGCTGCTTATTGGGCGAGAAGAGAACGTGCAGATGGCGGTCGATCTGGCGAAGCGGCTCGACCAGCCGGTGGAGCCGACGGCCCGCTTCGAGGTGTTCCCGCTGCGTCACGCCGTGGCCGAAGACGCCAAGGAGCTGATCGACCAGTTCCTTGAGGCCGAGGAGAGCGACGACGAGCTCACCGCCGCGCTGCCGGTCAAGGCGGTGGTGGTGGCCGACTACCGCAGCAATTCGCTGATCGTCACCGCGGCACCGCGTGAGCTGGAAGAGATCCGTGCGCTGGTCAAGAAGATCGACGTCGCGCAGGCGGCGGCGGTGGACGAGCTCCGCATCTTCCCGCTACGCAACGCCCTGGCGGAAGACATGGCCGAGGTGCTGAAGACGGCGATCAGCCAGACCGGCGAGGACACGGCCGGCGACGGCGTGACCAACCCGCGGTCGGCCGCCCTGCGGTTTGTGACCATCGATCGAGAGACCCGCCAGCGGCTGGAGTCGGGCATCGTCACCGGCGTGCGTATCGCCCCCGACGAGCGGGCGAACGCCCTGGTAGTCTCGGCGCCGGCGGACAGCATGGACCTGATCGCGGCGCTCATCGAGCAGCTCGACCGGACGCCCAACGCCGACGCGGATCTGAAGGTGTTCACCATCGCCAACGGCGACGCCGTGGCCCTGGAGGAGATGCTCCGCACGCTGTTCAACACCGAGGAGGACGACCCCTCGGTTGGCGGCCTGGGGGCGGCGAGCAACTCGCTGGTGCGGCTCACCTTTTCGGTCGACCAACGTACCAACAGCATCATCGCCGCGGGCAACGCCGAGGACCTGGCCGTGGTGTACGCCATCCTCACGCGGCTAGACGGCGCCGACACCCGGCAACGGGTGAGCCGCGTCTTCCGCCTGAACAACGCCTACGCCGTGACCGTGGCGGAGACGGTCAACGCGTGGCTGGAGTCGCAGCGCGAGGCCGAGGACGCCGCGGAGCTGGCCATCAGCCCGTTCGAGCAGATCGACCGCGAGGTGATCGTCGTCGCCGAAGAGGCGAGCAACAGCCTCATCATCAGCGCGACCGAGAAGTACTACGACCAGCTGGTAGCCCTCGTCCGGCAGCTGGACGAGCGGCCGCCCATGGTGATGGTGCAGGTGCTCATCGCCGAGGTCCGGCTGAACGACACCGACGAGTTCGGCATGGAACTCGGGCTGCAGGATTCGTTGCTATTCGACCGCTCGCTGGTGGGCGACCTGACGACCGTCACCACCACCACGCAGGACCAGAGCCCCGGCGGGTCGATCCTGACGACCACCGAGCAGACGATCCTCAACTCGCCGCTGACGCCGGGCTTCAACTTCAACAACGTCAACGAGCCGCTTGGCAACAACGGCAGCACCGCGGCCCTGGGCAACGCGGCGAACGTGGCGGCGCAGAGCCTGGTGAACTTCGGCGTCGGCCGGGTGAACAACGCGCTGGGCTTCGGCGGGTTTGTGCTGTCGGCGTCGAGCAACAGCGTCGACATGCTGCTGCGGGCCCTGCAGGAGAACCGCCGGCTAGAGGTGCTCAGCCGCCCCCAGATCACGATGCTGGACGGCCAGTCGGGCCGGATCAGCGTCGGCCAGAGCGTGCCGCGGATCGAGAACGTCAACATCACGGACTTCGGCCAGCAGAACAGCATCACGTACGAGGACGTCGGCATCATCCTAGAGGTGACGCCGCGGATCAGCCCCGAGGGGCAGGTGGTCATGCAGATCGGGGCCGTGAAGTCCGAGGTGGGCGCCGAGTCGGAGGGCATCCCCATCTTCGCCGGCGAGGGGGGCGCGGTGGTCCGCGCGCCGGTGATCGATCAGACCGTCGCCGAGACCACGGTCATGGCCGCTTCGGGGCAGACGGTCGTGCTCAGCGGGCTGCTCACCAAGAGCACGTTCGACATCCACCGCCGGGTGCCGATCTTGGCGGACATCCCGCTGCTGGGCGACTTCTTCCGCTTCGACAGCGTCTCCGAAGAGCGGACCGAGCTGCTGATCATCATGACGCCGCGTGTGATACGCAGCGAGCAGGACGCCGAGATGATCAAGCAGGTTGAGTCGTCCCGCATGAGCTGGGTCATGTGCGACGTGGTGACCATCCACGGCCCGTCGGGCCTGCGGAGCCGGTCCGACGAGTGGGGCGCCGGCGACTGCGAGTCTTGCTACCCGGGCTACGTGCCCACCGACTCGCAGCTGCCGACGCCGGCCATCCAGCCGCAGCCCCTGCCGGCCGGCGAGGAGACGCTGCCGTGGACGCCGGACCTGCTGCCCTCGCCGCCTGCGGCGGCGGCTACGCGGGGCGGCGTGCGGGCCAGCCGGGTAGAACCGGCGGCCTTCTACCAGCCGCCGCGGGCCGCGGTAACGCCCGCACAGCTGGGCCCGGCGGCCCCGA
The DNA here is from genome assembly GCA_039024355.1 of Planctomycetota bacterium. GTDB lineage: Bacteria > Planctomycetota > Planctomycetia > Pirellulales > Lacipirellulaceae > JBCCQL01. Next base: position 2,777 of record JBCCQL010000228.1, on the reverse strand, counting down.
TCCACCGGCTGCCACCCGTCGGCCGCTGAGCAACAACGAAACCGACCGATCCACACCGGGTAACCAACATGGCCAGCCGCAACCCCACAGCGATCTTTGCCGCACTGCTGGTGGCGTGCGTTGCCAGCGGGTGCCAGAGCCTGGGCGGGCAGCGAGAATTCACCCTCGCCGAGAAGCTGGACATCCCCAACGGCGTGCCATGGAAGGCCGACAAGCCACCGCAGCCCGGCACGCCATCGCGGATCGCGGCGACGTGGACCGACGCCGTCCGACAGCAGCCGGGCAAAGGGGCCGAGCGGGGTTTTGGCGGCCGGCTGTACTTTTACGGGGCCAAGGACGTCGAGCCGATCGCCGTCGAGGGGCAGCTGGTCGTGTACGCCTTTGACGAGACGGGCCGCGAGCCCACCGACAACCGCCCCTCCCGCCGGTTCGTCTTCCCGGCCGAGCAGTTTGTAAAGCACCAGAGCGAGTCTGAGTTCGGCGTGTCGTATAGCGTTTGGCTGCCGTGGGGCGACGTCAACGGGCCGACGGCCGACGTGAGCCTGATCGCCCGGTTCGAGCCCTTGACGGGCGGATCGTTGGTGGTGAGCGAGCAGGCGACAAGCCGGCTGCCCGGGCTGCTGGGTGAGCCCCTGGGCGTTTCTCGGACCAGCGTCGAGCGGTCGGAACTGAAGCCCGCCATCCAACAGGCGTCGCACCAACAAGGCCCGGGCCCGGCAGCCGGCCGCGACGGCGCCATCCCGCCGGCCGAACCTTCAGGGCGAAGAATGGAAACGACCTCGATACAGCTGCCCGGAAGCCGCGGCGGCAGGCCGGCGTGGCAGGCCGAGGTCAGCTACCCGGCGCCAGCGGGATCGGGCCGCCGGGCGCCGGTTGCTCGATAAGGCCGCCGGCGATGTTTAGGCGGTTCTCTACCCGAGAAATGCCGGGCTCCAGCCTGGCAAGCTGTTCGAGCATCCGCCGCTGGCCGTCGTCTTCGACTTGGCCGGTAAGCACCGCAACGCCGCCGGCTACGCTAGCGCTGGCGCCAAAGCCCTTGTCCGCAAGCAGCAGGTTGAGCCGCTCTGCCGTCGGGGCCGCCAGATTTCTGCTGGGCGTGGCGGGCGCCCGGAAGCCGAGGCGTAGGTTCACGCGGATGGGCGGCCGGGCATCGACCGCCTGATTCTGGCCGCGGCCACGGTTGCGCGAGTTGAGCGTCCGCTCGAAGCGGTTGAGGAATTCGTTGCTGCCGCGGTTGAGGGCCTCGAACACGGCGCCCGTGTCGCCGCCGGTGCGGCCGACAAAGTTGCCGTCTTGCCCTGTTTGCTGGCTGAACGAAAACTGGTTCGAGCCGAAGCCGCCGAGCTGTCCACCCTGCCCCAGCTGCCCGACGCCGCCCGCGTTGGCGCCGAAGCCGGCGTTGATCGACGAGCCGAACAGCGACTGCCCGCCGCCGAAGAGCCCCGCCCCGCCTCCGCCCCCGCCGGCGTTGCTGAGCTGGGCAGCGGCGGGCGTTGCAACCAAGCAGCAGCACGCCACAAAGCTGCAAAGACCAACGATCTTGTGTGCGACGGTCGTCATCAGCGGCTCACGGGTACGTGCGAGGCGGATTGTGCGTGTCGATCCTCGGGCCCTGTCCGTTCCGGCTTTTAACCGCGGCCCAACGGCTAGAGTGTACCATACGCCCACCGGCGGGCCCCGTGACTCGTGCGACGACGCATCGGCTGCGGGCTCCGCTTGCTGCGTTATCCCCAGGCTGCTGCCGCCCGACGACACCAACGCGACGACACGAACGCGAGGATACGATGCGCTACCGCCAATCGGAGCTACGCCGCTGCCTTGTCGCCCTAACCGTCGCAGCCGTGGCGTTCGGAGCGTTCGGAGCGACCGCCGCCGGGCCCGGCGCCGCGCGTCCCTCGGCCATCAAGCTCTTCCCCCGCGAAACCGTGCTGTGGGTCCGCACCGCGGACGCGGGGCTGCTGGTAGAGCGGCTGCAGCAGACCTCGTGGGCAAGGCTCGCCGACGACCCCGAGGTCGCCGACCTCAGCGGGCGGATCGGTGACGCGATGACCGACGCGTACAACACGTACGCCCAGTCGTTCTTCGACGCCGATCTAGAGCAGCTGCTCCGGCTGCCGCAGGGGGAAGTGGCGTTCGGCCTGATCGCCCGCCCCGAGGGCGAGCCCGGCCTGCTGCTGGTGGCGGATTTTGGTGAGCAGGCGCAAGTGGCCCAGCAGGTGTTCGAGCGTCTGCAGGAGCTGGCCGAAGAAGATGGCCGGTCGGTGAGCGTCGAGCGGCTGCGTAGCGACGACGCCACCGTGATCCGCGACGGCAACGATCAAGACCGCGTCGTCGCCGTGGTCCGGCGGGGCAACACCTTTGTCGCAGCCAACGACCGCGAACTTATGCAGGCGACGCTCGACCACTGGGATGAGATCCCCGTGGCGCCCGCTGCGGCCGACGGCGAGGCTGCTGACGCCGCCGCAGAGAGCGAGGGCGAGCCGCCGCTGTTTGCCGAGACGCTCTCCGCGAACGCCCGCTTCTCGGCAACCTTCCGAGAGCTGATGCCCGGCAACGAAGAGCCGCCGCAGGCGATGTTCTTTATCGACCCGATCGGCCTGCTGAAAGCCACGGCGGGGCGGAACGCGGGCATGCGGATCGCCATGGCCACGTTCCCTGCGCTGGGCGTCGATGGCATCCAGGCGTTCGGCGCCGCCGGGTGGTTCGCCACGGACAAGTGGGACTCGCTGCTCCGCGGCCACCTGCTGCTGGCCAACCCCCGCGCGGGCGTGGTGAAG
>JBCCQL010000227.1:0-5705 GCA_039024355.1 Planctomycetota bacterium | reverse complement strand
GCCAGTGCCGAACGCGAAGAACTTAGGCAGCGTTTTGTGTGCGAGGCAACCCTGCTTGCAGGGCTTCAGCACCCGTGCATCCCTGTGATCTACGACCTTGGCGAAACGCAGGACGGCCGCCCGTTCTACACCCAGAAGCCACTCGGTGGCGGCAGCTGGAGCGACGTCTTCCGCCGGAACAAACGGCACGAAAACCTGCAGATTTTGTCGCGGGTCGCAGACGGCATAGGGTTCGCGCACGACCGCGGCTTCCTGCACCGCGATATCCAACCCGATAGCGTCGTTTTGCAGGCGTTTGGCGAAGTGACGATCATCGAGTGGGGAGTTGCCGTAAACCTGGAGCGGCGGCAAGAACTAAGCCAGGCCGGAACGCCTGCATACATGGCGCCGGAGATGGCGAGGCACGACATCGAGAAGATCGGCATCCGCAGCGATGTCTATCTGCTCGGCGCCACGCTGTTCGAGATCATCACCGGCAAAGCCCCGCACGACCACGGACACAAGTCTGCGGACGAAAAGTTAGCGGACGCCGCTGCGAACAAGATCGTTGCGGTAGAGGCAAGCGATCCGCTGCTTGCTGTGGCTTACACGGCGATGGCTGCCGACCCGGAGGAGCGATACGAGTCTGCGGCCGAATTCCAGGACGCATTGAGCAGAGGCTAGAGCTCGCACGTTTGGTCTTCTCGTGTTCAGCCACGCGTCGCGTGGTAGCAGTTCGGCACGCCGGAGGCTACCGCAGCAGAGCGGGTGAAGGGAATCGAACCCTCGTCATCGGCTTGGGAAGCCGGTGCTCTACCATTGAGCTACACCCGCAGCACCGCGAATGTAGCCGCCGCGGGGCCGGCGCCGCAAGCCACGCACCGTGTGGGCACGCGGTGTACGCGTCGGCACACGTAGGCCCGGCGTCAAGCGGGCGGCAAGGGCCGGCGCCGGCGTACTTCGGAACGTGCTGGGCCAGCTCTCGACCTACGCCATCGCGCCCAGCGATTCTAGACCCGCTGAGGCGATTAGGTCGGCGTCGGCCAGCACCTCGATCGGCTGCCGGACGTCGTGCGTGTCGGCGTAGTTCACCAGGCGGCGCCGCAGCGAGGGCGTCACGTCCTGCCCCCTGGTGACCAGCAGGGCGCCGTCGGCGGTGGTGACGTCGGCAACCAGGTGCATGCCGTCGGCCAGCTGGTGGATGCCCACGGCCAGCAGCGTCCGCTGCTCGTGCTTGGCGACCACCTTCTGCAGCGCGGCCAGGCATTCGTCGCTGTAGCGTTCGCCCTGCGAGCTGAGGCGATCGTACGCCTGCGGCCGCGACAGGCCTGCCGTGTGGAGAAGCTCGTCGTAGTCGTGCACAAGGCGGAGCAGCCGGACGCCAAAGTCGATGGACGACCGCGGCCCGTCGGTGTCGCCCGTCCCGTCGTCACTCTGCCCGCCACCAACCCGCGTGTTGCCGCCCGGCGTGTTGTCGCCCGGTGTGTCGCTATCGAGGCCGGCGACGATCCGGGCGATTGGCTCCAGCCGCGGAATCGTGGCGATCAGCTCGGCGGCCGCCTCGTGGCGGGAGTCCAGCGTGCGTTGCTCCTCGGCCGTCAGCTCCAGGCCGAGCGTGTGCTTGTTCAGCACGGGCGTGGGCACCGCCACGTAGCCCACTTGCGAGAGCAACGCCGCCGCCTCGTGCCGCCAGGCGTCGCCCCAGCCGGCGGCCTGGGCCATCTCCGTGACGACCGCGCGGAGCCGGCCGCCACGGCCGAACGCCTCGGGGCTGGCCAGCGACAAGACCTTCGACAGCATGTCGACGGCGCCCACGACGGTCTGGCTCAGCACGTCACGCTCGGCCCGCACGCGGCGGTACTCGGCGATGCCCTCGCGGATGGCCGACTCCAGCACGTCGGCCTCGCACGGCTTGTTGAGGAACTTGAAGACCCGCCCCCGGTTGATGGCCGCGGCGGCGGTCTGCTGGTCGGCGTTGCCGGTGAGCATGATCCGCACGCTGTCGGGCGCCATCTGCAGGATGCGGGCCAGGAACTCGGCGCCGTTCTCGCGGGGCATCATCATGTCCGAGACGACCACCGCGAACGGGCCCAAGAAGTTGACGGCCGTGACGCCCTCTTCGCTGCACAGCGCGGTCTCGACCTCGAACCGGCGCCGCAGCCGGCGCTCGTATGCCTTCAGCACGTTGGGGTCGTCGTCGACGATCAGAATCTTCTCGGTCATCGGTCGTCCCGGGTGGGTTTGGCTCGGTGGACGGTCGCCGCTCCGCTGCTCTAAACGCCCAGCGGGCAGGTATCGCCCACCGGGTGCTGCCAGCACGCCCGCCAGTCGGCCACCTTCGCTTGGCAGCCGACGCGTGCGAGGTACTCGCCGTCGAGCTCGGCCAGCTCCGGGACGCTCTCGTTCTCGGGGACGACCAGCGGCTCGGCCGCGTGGACGGCCGTCAGCGGCGAGAAGCCGTCGCCGCCGCCGGCGGCAGGCTCGTGGTGCAGCGTCACGGCCTCGACGATGTCGATCGGCAGCCCCCACAAGCTCAGCAGGTAGCCGCCCACGTCGGCGTGGCTGGCGCCGAAGGCTTCGCGCTCCAGCTCGTGCAGCGGCCCCTCGCCCGCCCGGGCGCGGTCGCACACGCCGGCGTATTGCGTGGGCAGCGCCTTGGCCAAGACCACCTGCCCCACGTCGTGCAGCAGGCCGGCCAGCAGGGCGTTGTCCACCACCTCGGCCGAGGCGCCCTGGAGCGTGGCGATCCGCCGGGCCAGCATCGCTGCGCACAGGCTGTGGTCGGTGAAGGCGAAGAGCGGGAAGCCGCCCAGCTGCGCGTCGTCGAACTGGCGGAACACCTCCGAAGAGAGCACCAGCGGCCGCAGCACGTTGAGCCCCAGCAGCGACGCGGCGTGCTCCACCGAATCGACGTGCACCGGCAGGCCGAAGAACGACGAGTTGATCAGCTGCAGCACCTTGGCGGACATGCCGATGTCGCGCGAGATGATGTTCGACGCGCCCTGGATGCTGGCCCCGGGCGAGTTCATCTCGGCCACCAGCTCGACGTAGGTCTCCGGCAGCGACGGGAACCAGCCGATCTCGCCCACCAGCTCGCGGATGGGCGCCGTGTCCAGGCGCGACCGCACGCCGCAGGTCTTCATGATCGTGCCGTACAGCAGCTCGGGGTCGCACGGCTTGGCCAGGTACTGCTGGGCGGGGCCGACCGCGCGGAGCGTCAGCTCGTGGTCCGACTGGCCGGACAGCACCAGCCGCACCGTGTCGGGCCAGCCGGCCTGGACGCGTCCCAGCAGCTCGGCGCCGTCCATGCCCGGCATCCGCATGTCGGACACCACGACGTCGAACGGCTGCTCGTGCATCATGGCAAGGGCGGCGTCGCCCCCCTCGGCGAAGGCCATGTCCCACTCGGCCCGGCGGTTGCGCAGCATCCGGCGGAGGCCGGCCAGCACGTTGGGTTCGTCGTCGACAAAAAGGACGCGTGTCATAGGGCTGCCCCGCTGTGGGTTTCTGAGCCAATCGGCAGGCGGATCGTGAAGATCGCGCCCTCGCCTACCTGGGATTCGACGTCGAGCGTGCCGCCGTGCTTGTCGACAATGACGCTGCGCGAGATCGCCAGCCCCTGGCCGGTGCCCACGCCCACGTCCTTGGTGGTGTAGAACGGGTCGAAGATGCGGGTGAGCACCTCTTCGGGGATGCCGGTGCCGGTGTCGGCGATCCGGACGACCGCCCACGCCTGCTCCACGCGGGTCGAGACCGAGATCAGGCCCTTCTCGCCGCCGCGGCCCAGCTTCTCGCCGATCGCGTGCGCGGCGTTCACAATGATGTTCAGGATCACCTGGTTGAAGTCGCCGGGCAGGCACGGCACCAGCGGCATCGCCGGGTCGAAGTCGGTCTCGACCGACGCCACGTACTTCCACTCGTTGGTGGCCACGGTGATGGTGGCGGCGATCGCGTCGCCGAGGTTCGTGGGCGTCTTGGTCGCGGAGCCCGGGTGCGAGAACTCCTTCATCGCCCGCACGATCGACGCCACACGCTCGATGCCCTCTAGGCTCTGGTCGACGGCGTCGGTCAGCTCGCCCGTCAGGTAGCCCAGGTCAGCGGCCTCGATCGCCCGGTCGAGCGCGGGCAACGCCTGCCGGGCGTCGCCGCCGCCGCGGACCAGGTCGGCAAGCGTGGCGTAGGCGTCCAGCACGCCGAAGACGTCGGCCAGGGCGTCGCGCACAAACCGGGTGTTGTCGCCGACGTACTGCGTGGGCGTGTTGATCTCGTGGGCGATGCCGGCCGACAGCTGGCCGATCGACTCCAGCTTCTGCCCGTGGGCCAGCTGGGCCTGCAGCTCCCGGCGTGCCGAGATGTCGTGGATAAAGGCGTTGAACATGATGGCGCCGCCACGCTGCATCATGGACATCGACACCTCGGCCGGCAGCTCCCGCCCGTCCCGCCGGCGAGCGATGACCTCCAAGCGCTTACCCTCGTGCCCGGCGCGGGTGATCTGCTGCAGGCCGCCGCCACGCGAGGCCTGCTCCGGGAAGATGGTCTCGCTGAGCCGGCGGCCCAAAACCTCCTGCCGCGGCCAGCCGAAGAGCGCCTCGGCCCGTGCGTTCCACTCGTGGATCACGCCCGACGCATCGACCGAGACAAACGCGTCGTTCGACGTGTCGATCGCCAGCCGCCAGTCGATGCCCGAGCGGCCCTGCGACGACGACCGTGCGGCAGCGTTGGCGTTGAGGGCGCGGAGCTGCGATTCCAGGTCTGCGACGTCTATCGCGGCAGGGTCGGCGATGGCGGCGGGCAAGGCGTGCTCCTTGTGCGATGGCGTGCGGCCGCCGGGCAGCGGGCCAATAGCCGCCCGCGCGTCGGGCGGTGCGATGGCTGTGGGAAAAGTGTTCGCGGCGCGGGGTGACAGGCCCCGACGGGCCCCGACGGAGCCCGCGGGCCTGCGTCACGTTGGTCAGGGCACGCCTACCGTCGAAACGCTGGCCCGTATCGCAACCCTACCCCGCAAATCCGAGGGCTACGGCACAATTCCGTGTGGCTTCCCGGCCTAAGCCGGCCGCGTGGCGGAGCGTCCCGGCGCGACTGGCTTCACGCTGCAGAACGTGCTGCCGAGGGTGCGAAGCAAAATGCCGCCACCACAGATGCCGACGATGCCTGTCCCATAAAACAAACGGTTCTAGCGACTAGCACGGCCCGGAGAGCGTGCGGCGAGAAACCCCAAGATTTGGCGCCCAGCAACCTGTCCCGGGAAGCAAAATGCCGCTTCCCCGCTTGAGGACCGCCAAAACGGGGCAAGATCGAAACGTCTTTCGCGGCCCAGGAGGGTCACTCCCTACGCAGTTGGCGATAAGCTGAAAAGGGTGCCAGAAGTTGTTATTTACTGGCCAATGGCGGTGGGATCCTACCCAGAAGAACCATGGAGCAACCCAGAAATTCCACGTGGCGTGTTGCTGACGTTCAGCAGTCTAGCCTCTGGGAAATACCAATCCCGCTCGCAGCTGCTGCTGTTCCAGCAACAGTATTCTGGTTGCTGGGCTTCATCACATCTCAATTCGCCAAACAGGGAGAGGATTTGCCTGGCTGGGTCGTCGCGTCGATGATTAGCCTCGAGGTGTTCGGCATCGTAGCAATGGCCGTCGTGTTTCTGGTCAGGTACGACTTGGGCTGGAAGCGGCTTTCGGTTCGCACAAACGGCAATCCTCCTGCCTGGCGGAGAACAGCCCTGTTTT
>JBCCQL010000226.1:0-5723 GCA_039024355.1 Planctomycetota bacterium | reverse complement strand
CTGCTCCAAAACGCCCTCCACCGCGCCTACCACCTTCCACCCAGCGCCTAGCGCCTCCCAACTCCCAACTCCCAACTGCCCGCAGAACGCCATGACCACACGCACCAGCACCCGCCGCGCAAACACCCGCTGCTATGGCCGCGGCGCCCGCGCCGGGGCCACGGCGGTCGAGTTCGCCATCGTCGCGCCGGTGTTCTTTACCGTGGTGTTCGCGATGTTCGAGTTCAGCCGGGTGAACGTGCTGCGGCACACGGCCGACAACGCGGCGTACGAGGCGGCCCGCGTGGCCATGGTGCCCGGCGCCACGGCGGGCGACGCCGTGGCCGAGGCCAACCGGCTGATGGGCGTCGTCGGCGCCCGGGGCGTCCGCGTCGCCGTCGACCCGCCGAGCCTCGGGCCGGCCACGCGGCAGGTGACGGTCTCGGTCGAGGTGCCGATGAGCGAGAACTCGTTGGTGGTCTCGCGGTTCACCAACAACGCGACGCTGCGGTCCGAATCGACGCTGCGGACCGAACGCGTCGAGTCGCGGTAGCAACGCGACAAGTCACATCGCGTGGATGCGTGCCAAACCCTGAGCTGTCCTTTTCGTCGCCTCCCAGCCCACGCCGCCAGGCGTGGGCCGCAACCCTGGCGGGTTGGGCTAGCGTTCAAGGTTGTCTCCTCGACAACCGCTGCTCCCTCCATCTCCTTCTCCCTTGAGCGCCTTCACCCTTCCGCGTCTTCACCCTTCACCCTTCACCCTTCACGCTCCGCCAATCTCCCGTCACTGGTCAGCGGCCAACAGCGGAGCCACAATGCGGCCGTGGCACGCGACGTCTTTACCACCGACATCACCGGGCAGATGGTTGTGCTCGGCACCGGCACCAGCGTCGGGGTGCCCGCGATTGGCTGCGGCTGCCCCGTCTGCCAGAGCGACAACCCCAAGAACAAGCGGACGCGGTGCAGCGTCGTCCTCGGCCTGCCCGAGGGGAACCTGCTGATCGACACGTCGCCCGACCTGCGGGAGCAGCTGCTGCGTGAGCAGATCGGCGTGGTCCACGCTGTGGCCTACACGCATGAGCACGTCGACCACCTGTACGGCCTGGACGACCTGCGGCTGATGCAGTTCTACCTGGGCGGCCCGCTCACGCTGTACTGCGAGGAGAAGGTAGAGCAGCGTGTCCGCCGGGCGTTCGACTACGCCTTCCGCACGCTGCCCAACGCCCACCGCGGGGCTACGCCCAAGCTGCGGTTCGAGCGGATCGGCCCCGTGAACGCGTCCGACCCGCACCGCGGCGGGCCCTTCGACGTGCTCGGCGCCACGGTCACGCCCTTCCGCCAGCAGCACGGGCCGAACTTCCAGACGCTGGGATTCCGCGTCGGCGGCGTCGCCTACTGCACCGACGTCAACCACATGCCCGCGGAGAGCAAGGCCCAGCTGCAGGGGCTCGACGTGCTGATCCTCGACGCCCTCCGCCCGGAGCGGCACAGCACGCACTTCACGCTAGAGCAGGCCGTAGAGCTGGTGCGTGAGCTGCGGCCCGGCCGGGCGTACTTCACCCACATGGGCCACGACCTCGAGCACGAGGCCACCAACGCCGCCCTGCCCAACGGCATGGACCTGGCCTACGACGGCCTGCGCCTGCCGCTCACCCCGGGGGTATGATAGACGCGGCCAAACCGTCCCTCTGTTCGCAAATGGGGTCTTCCCTCATGAACCACACGATCCCGATCGTCCTGACGCCGCAGCCGGAGGGCGGCTACACGGTTACGTCGCCGCTGCTGCCCGAGCTGGTGACGGAGGGCAATTCCGTCGCCGACGCGATCCAGAACGTGCAAGACGCGATGCCCGCCGTGATCGAGATCTACGAGCAACTCGGCAGGCCACTGCCCACAACCGAAAGCCCCCAAGCGGACGCGGGCACGGTTCGCGTCGAGTTGGTCGTCGAGACCGCCACGCCGTGACCTACCGCGACGCGGCAAAGCGGCTCGAGCAGATGGGCTGCGAGGAACTGCCACGCCGCGGAGGGGGCTCGCACCGCAAGTGGCTGAACCCCCGCGAACCAACAGGCCACGGTGCTACCAGACTGGGGCAGCCGCGACCTCCGGATCGGCACCGTCCGCGCCGCGGTGCGCCAGCTCGGCCTCGACTGGCAACAATTCAACAACCGGTAACCTCTCACCACCCCCTGCTCTGGCCCCATGCTCTGGCCGGACGCGGGTCACCGCGCGACGGCTACCTTCTTCTCTTTGAGCAAGCCGAGGTAGTCCGTGACGATCGAGAGGGCTTCTTGGTTGTAGTGCTCCTCCAGGTCGATCACCGGCCGGTCAGAGTCGCTCTGCTTCTCGGCCGTCTTCTCGAGCTCCTTGTCCGTGTCTAGCTCTTCGCGCTCGGCCAGGTACTTGGCGAGGTTCAGGGTCACCGTCTTGCGGTCCTTCTGCTCCTTATAGAGCTCGATGCGGCGGTTGTCCTCGGCGAACTCCTCGGACTGGGCCACACGCTCGGCGCTGAGCGCCTGCAGCTGGGCCGACATGGCCGGCCCCATCATGCCGAAGCGGTCGTGGTTGAGCCGGCGGACGCGGTCGAACTCTAGGCAGTAGTCCAGCTCGCTCTCGGCGATGCCCTCCAGGTGGCCCGTCAGCGACGGGACCTCGACGTCGGACACAACGCCGCGGTTCTGCGTGCTGTCCCCGCCGGGGCGGTAGAACTGCTGGATGGTCATCTTAAGGGCGCCCAGGTTCTGGGCGTTGTTGCGGCGGAAGAGCTCCTCGCCCAGGTTGAAGAGCTGCTGCACGGTGCCCTTGCCGTGCGTCGAGCGGTCGCCGATCACGACGCCGCGGCCGTAGTCCTGGATGGCGCCGGCGAAGATCTCGCTGGCCGACGCGCTGAACATGTTCGTCAGCACCGCCACCGGGCCGGACCACACCATGCCGGGCTCCGGGTCTGGGTAGGGGCGCGTGCGGCCGTTGGGGTCTTTGACCTGCACGACCGGCCCCTGGTCGATGAACATGCCGGTCATGGCGACCGACTCCTGCAGCGAGCCGCCGCCGTTGAACCGCAGGTCGATCACCACGGCGTCGATGTCGCCACGGTCGTTGAACGCGTTGAGCAGGCGCCGCATATCGCGCGAGCAGCTCTTGAAGTCCGGCTTGCCACGGCGGGCGCCGTCCATGTCCATGTAGAAGCTCGGCAGGTGGATCACGCCCAGGCGGTAGGGCCGGCCGCCAGGCTTCTGGCCCCAATCGACCACCTGCGAGCGGGCCTCTTGGTTGGTCAGCTTGATCTTGGCCCGCGTGATGACGTAGACGTCGGTCTCCTTCGGGTTGTCCACCGGCCGGACCTGCAGCCGCACGACGGTGCCCGCCTTGCCGCGGATGAGCTTCACGACGTCGTTCAGCCGCATGTCGACGATGTCCTCGAAGTCGTCGCCCGCGGTGCCCTGGCCGACGCCGATGATCTGGTCGCCCTTCTTCATGCGGCCGTGCAGATCGGCGGCGCCGCCGGGGATGACCTCGTGGACCTCGGTGTACCCGTCTTCGCTCCGCAGCGAGGCGCCGACGCCGTCCAGCTCCAACTGGAAGCTGATGCGGAAGTTCTCCAACGTCGAGGGCGACATGTAGGTCGAGTGCGGGTCGAAGCCCGACGTCATGGCCGTCAGGTAGATCTCCAGCAGGTCGTCGTCGGTGGTCTGCTGCCACCGCTTCTGGATGCCGGTGTACCGCTTGCGGAGCTTGCGCTTGGCCTCGTCGTCGGCCTCCTCATCGGCCTTCTTGACCAGCAGGTCGAACTTCACCCGCTTGCGCCACCGCTCGGCCGCCTCCTCGGCGGTGCGGGGGTAGGTGGTGTCGTCGCGGTCGCGGATCATCTGCTCGTCGACGGTGAAGTCGTGCGGCGCGTCGATCTGGGCGACCGCCGTGCCCACCCGCTCGTTGACGCGCGCGAGGAAGCGGTCGAACACCGTGTAGGCGAACTTGATGTCGCCCCGCTTGATGAGGTCGTCCAGCACGAAGCGGTTCTGCTTAAACTCGTCGATGTCGGACTGGTAGAAGTAGAGCTTCCACGGGTCGAGCGCCTTGAGGTAAGCGTCCAGGCACCGCTCGGAGATGACGTCGTCGATCCGCTGCTGCGTCAGGTGCTGCCCCTCCAGCAGGTAGCGCACCGCCAGCGTGATATTGCGTCCCTGCGCGGTCGGCTTGTCCGGCCGGGCGTCGGCCGGGCCGGCGGGCAGCAGCGACGCGGCGGCCGCGGCGGCGATCAACAGGGCACGGAGCGGGCTGCGGCTAGCGTTGGATGGGCTCATAAAGCTGTTGGGCGTTCCTGGCTCGTGAAAAGCAAAAGCCGCGGCGACGGGGCCGGGCTGGTTGCATAAGCGTCGTTGTAAAGCAGCCGATAGGTAAAGCAGCCGATGGCCGACGCCGGCTTGTTTTGTCTGCAGGCGGACAACCGTGGCGGCCGACCAACTCTGCCTGCACCGAATTGTAGACCACAACGCAACAGGCGACACGGCACGGGCAACGGCGGGGAAGACGGCGACAACCCATGCCGCCACCCGCCGCTGGAACCCAACGCCGGAAACCCTCGCTTGGCGGCTCGCACCGGGTGGCCGCGGTGGAAACGTAGCCGCACGCAGTTGGCCGAGCAATATCGCCGCGAACCTCGTACCAATACGCGGCGCCGGCGCCGGTGGTTCTACGGATGGCGTGCAGGTCGGCCGGGCCTGCGTTACTGCCCCTTTTTCTTCGCACGCCCGAACAGCCGCCACCGCCGGCGGGTGGGCTCGGCGTCGGCCGTGGGGCCGGACTCGCTGGAGCGGACCAGCTGGGTGGTCTCCCACCGCACGCGGCGGCCCGCGGTGTCCCGCTCGGTACGGCTTGCCGAGACCAATCCGCCGGGCACCACATCGCTACGCACCTCCAGGGCCGAGAGGCTGCCGGAGGCGAGCTGCGACTCGATGCTGACGTGCCGGCCGGGGACGATGCCGCCTTCCAACGAGATCGGCACGTCGAGGCGTACCACCGCAGTCGTCTTCTGCAGCTCGACGGACGCCCCCTGGCCATCGACGGACGAAGCCTCTCGCCGCAGCACGAACGGCGCCAGCGACGCGTTGTAGTAGATGGTCTCCAGCCGCCGGCCCGGCCCGGCGCCCGACTCCAGCAGCCAGCGGGTGCAGGGCGCCACCCTGCCGTTCAGGTTGACGTTCGCCGCCGGCAGGGGCGAAACCGCGACTACCCGCACCGGGGCATCGCTCAGCAGCGACAGCGTCGTCTGCTGCGTGCCGCCGCGGAGGTCTTTGCCCCCGATGTTTACGGTCGAGACCGTTTGCAGCGTGTAAGTCGTGGCAGAAACCTCGATCAGCGTGTCGATCCGGGTCGCTTCGCTGCGGCCCAGCAGCTTGCCGGACAGGTCGAAGCTCTCGGTCACGGTCCGCAGTTCCCGCCACGCGCCGATGGGGTAGCGGGCCCACGGGTGCCGCGTCGGGTCGAGCAGTTCTGCCGGCGGCTCGCCCCGGGCGGTGGCGGCAGCCGTGTTGGGCGCTCCTAGGCCGGGCGGCGCGGTAGCCGTCTTCGGGCCGTTGGCCTGCGGGCCGGGCGAACCACGCGACGCCTTGCGGGCGACGACCGTTTTTTCTTCGCCCGCGTCAGAATCTGGCCCGTCGGCCGAGCTGCTAGCTGGCCCCGTCGCTGACTCCGTAGATTGCCCTGCAGGCGCCGACTGTGGCTCTGCCGAGCGGGCTCCCGCTGTT
>JBCCQL010000225.1:0-5774 GCA_039024355.1 Planctomycetota bacterium | reverse complement strand
TTCCGCGTCCGCAACATGCTGCCCGGCGAGGCGGCCGAGGAGCTCCAGCAGCTTATGGGCCCGCAGGGCGCCATCCTGGTGCTGCCCAAGGCCGGCATGATCCAGGTGACCGAAACGGCGGGCCGCATCCGCACGATCCGTTCGGTGATCGAAGCCATCGAAGAGCCCGCCGCCGGCACTGGCGCCGTCCGGGAGTTCGGCCTGCAGTACGTCACGGCCGACGAAGCGCTGCCCGTCTTGCGGCAGATGCTGGGCATCCCGACCGATGCGCTGTCAACGCCCACCGGATCGCTGCAGCTGGCGGTCGATCCGCTGGGCTTGAAGCTCTTCGCACAAGGCTCGGCCGTGCAGCTGCGGCGGCTCTCGGAGGTGCTGCAGCTGGTCGACGTGCCCGAGGCCGCCGCGGGCGCCGGCGTCGCCCAGACGCCGCAGCTCGAGGTTTACCCGGCCGCGGGCCTCGATCCGGAGCTGATCCTGGGCGTGCTGCAAACAATCCTGGCCGGCAACGAAGCCACGCGGCTGGCCACCGACGCACAGACCGGCAACCTGGTCGCGCTGGCGACGCCGGGCGAGCACGCCACGATCCGCGCCACGCTCGAGCAGATGCGGAAGGACCAGCGGCAGATCGAAGTCATCCCGCTCGACGCGGTAGACCCGCAGCTGGCCGTGCTGTCGATCAACAAGCTGTTCGCCGCGGCCGGCCCCGACGAGGAGCCCGACCCACGGGCGCCGACCGTCGACGCCGACCTCTCGTCCCGCAGCCTGATCGTCCGCGCGGCGCCCGAGCAGATCAACCAGATCAAAGACTTCCTCCAGCAGCTCGGCGAGGGCCAGGCCGCCAGCACGACGGCCAGCACCGGCAACGTGCGGATGCTGAACATCTCGCCGGCCGAGGCCCGCACCGCCCTGACCCAACTCGAGCAGTTGTGGCCCATGCTGCGGCCCAACCGCATCCGGCTGGTCACGCCGTCGGCCGCCATCCCGTCGTACATGCCGAGCGAGCGGCCTTACGAGACCGACCAGCAACCAGCGGGCGATCCGCTGCCCAGCCAGCTGCCCGGTTCGCTGCTGGACGGGTTTCTGGGCCCGGCGCCGCTGCAAGCGCCCGCCAATCGGTCGCCGGCGCCGCCGGCAGACCGCGGGGCCACGCTGACGCCCGCCGAACCACCGCAGCGAACGACCAAGGCACGCGTAAAAGCGGAGTTCGTCGCTCAGCTCGGCCCGAACACGCCGGCTGCTGAGCAGCAAGCACAAGGGTCTGCCAACCAGCCCGGGGCCGAGATCATTGTCGCGCCGGGGCCGGCCGGCACGCTGATCGCCTCGGCGGACCTCGAGGCGTTGGACGCCTTCGAGCAGCTGCTACGCAACAGCGCGGCCCAGTCAAGCGGCGGCGGCCGGCAGTTTGCCGTCTTCTACCTCAAGTACACCGAGGCGGCGACCGCCGCCGAGACGCTAGGCAAGGTATTCGGCGGCGGCGGGGCCGGGGGGGGCGGTGGGCTGGTCGAGAACCTTGCCGGCGCGGCTCTGGGCGGCTTGGGCGGCGGGCTGATGGGCGATCTGCTGGGCTTGGGCGGCGAGGGCGCCGCGGCCGGCGGCTTCGCCTCTTCGGCGGTCGACATCGTGCCCGACGCACGCCTGAACGCGCTGGTGGTGTACGCGCAGCCCGCGGACCTCGACACGGTCGACCAGCTGCTCCGCGTGCTCGACCAGCGGACCGGGCCGGAGCCCGTCGAAGCGGGCGGCAAGGCCCGGCTCATCCCGGTCTACAACACGTCGGCCACGCAGGTCGCCGACGTAGTGCGGCAGGTTTTCCAAGACCGGCTGCAGTCGTCCGGCGGCGGCGGCGGGCAGCCGAGCCCCGAGGACCTGATCCGCGCCCTCCGCCGCGGCGCGGGCGGCGGCTCGAGCCCGGCCGACCAAGAGCCCTCGAAGATGTCGCTGGGCATCGACGCGCGGAGCAACTCGTTGGTGGTGCGGGCGCCCGACCCGCTGTTCGACCAGGTCCGGCAGCTCGTCGAGCAGCTCGACCGCGAGGGCGTAGGCACGCCGCAATCGACGCGGATCGTCTCGCTGCAGCACACCAACGCCTCGGCCCTACGCGAAACGCTCGAATCGCTGCTCGGCGAGAACGCGGTCACCAACGCGTCCGGCGCCGCAGCGTCTGGCAACGCCTCAGCGAACGCACAAGGTCGTCAGCAGAACCCCGCGGCCGCTACCCGTGAGATGATGCAGCGGATCGAGATGTTCCGCCGCATGCGCGAGGGTATGCAGCGGCAGGGCGGCCGGGGGGGCGGTGGGCGGCCGGGTGCAGGCGGGCAACGCGGCGGTGGCGGGCAACGCGGAGGCGGAGGCCAACGCGGCGGGCGTGGCGGTCGTTAGCTCGCGGCCACGCCACCCTATGATGCCTGCGGGTAGGCCGTAGCGTCCGCTTCACCGGAGGCGGCTACCGCCGGTCGATCACCTCTTCGGGCGTCACCATCCCGTCGCCGTTCGCATCGTAGCGAGCGAACTCTTCTGCTTTGCGGTCCGACCACGACCGGCTGTACTCGTGCATGGCCACCTGGCCGTCGCCGTTCGTGTCGCGGTCGACAAACCAGCCCGGCAGCCCCTCGGGCAGCCTCTCCTGGGCGGGCGTGAAGCGGTAGGACTTGCGGCCCGCCCCGCCGGCAGCCGCGTCGCTTCCGCTGTCTCGCCGCCGGTCGTCGCGTCCGCGGCGGGACGAATCTCGGCTGCGGCCGTCTCGCCGCCCGCCGCCCCGCTCGGCGGCCGCCGCCTGCTCCCGCTCCCGGTTGCGGGCCTCGACCCGGGCCGTGAGCTCGTCCAGCGTGATCTTGCCGTCGCCGTTGAAGTCGGCCTTCTCGGGCTCGCCGCGGATCCGGCGCCACTCGCTCTGTTCAAGGATGCGGTTGTTGTTCCGGTCGTACCGCGACAGCAGCCCGCGGGCGTACCGCCTCGCCTGCTCACGGCGGTACTCCGCCTCGTCCTGTTTGCCCCGCGGCTCGGCCGCCTTCTCGCTACGCCCGGGCGCGTCGGCCGGCGTGCCGAAGCCTTGCGCGGGCTGCGGCTGTTCGAGCCGATCGAAGCCTTTGGCCTTGTCCGGATGGTCGCCGCTACGGGGTTCATCGCCGCCACGTGTGCCGCGGCGGTCGCTATCGCTCTGCCCGGCGCCATCGCCGCTGCGTTGGGTCAGGTCGGCGATCTTCACCCCCTCGCCGGGCTGGATCCCGGCCGCCTCGGCCCGACGCTCGACAAACCGCCACGCCCGGCCGGGCGCCTCGTCTTTGGTCAGCACCCCGTCGCCGTTCTTGTCCCACGCCCGCATGGCGCGCTCCATGCGGTCGGAAGAGCGGTCCGGCGGCTGGGCGGCGGCGAGACCGCAAAGCCAGGCGGCGATCAAGCAGGCGGCGGCGATGGCCGGTGTTCGGCGGCGGAGAGTCATCTCGGCGGGAACCCTTCGGGCACGGCTGACAACGCGGCGGCCCGCGGCCGCCACGTTGGCATTGTAGCCACCAGCCCTGTGCCAGGCCCCTGCGTCTGGCAACAATACTGCGGCAGAGCCTGCCCGCATCCCACGCCCCGCCCGCCGCCCGCCGCCATGCACGACCGACCGCTCGCCGCCGAGGTGATCGCCATCGGCGATGAGCTGACCAGCGGCCAGCGGCTGGACACCAACAGCCAGTGGCTGAGCCAGCAGCTAGGCGACGTCGGCGTCGAGGTGGCGTACCACACCACCGTGGGCGACGACCTGCGGGCCAACGCCGAGGTGTTCCGCACCGCGATCGCCCGGGCGGACGTCGTCGTCTCCACGGGTGGCCTGGGCCCGACGGCCGACGACCTCACGCGGGAGGCCCTGGCCGCCGCCGCCGGCGTCGACCTGCTGCGCGACGCGGGCGTGCTGGAGCACATCCGCGGCATGTTCACCTCGCGTGGGCGGACCATGCCCGAGCAGAACCAGCGGCAGGCGGATTTCCCGGCGGGCTCGCGGCCGATCCAGAACCCGGGCGGCACGGCGCCGGGCGTGTGGCTAGAGGTCGAGCGTGCCGGGCGCGTTCCGTGCCGGGTGTTCGCCCTGCCCGGCGTGCCGGCGGAGATGCACGCCATGTGGCGCCAGACCGTCGCGCCGGCCGTCGTGGCGGCGTCGCCCGAGCGGCGTATCGTCTGCCACCGCCGGCTGAAGTGCTTCGGCGTCGGCGAGAGCCACCTCGAAGCGATGCTGCCCGACGTCATCCGGCGGGGCCGGCAGCCACGCGTGGGCATCACCGTCAGCGGGGCGACGATCACGCTGCGGGTCACGGCCGCCGGCCCCGACGAGGCAGCGGCTCGGGCGGCCATTGACCCGACGCTCATCCTGATGCGCGACAAGCTGGGCACGCTGGTCTTTGGCGAAGAAGACGACGAGCTGGAGCACGCCGTCACGCGGCTGTTGGCGGCCCGGGGCAAGACGCTCATCACCAGCGAGGCGTGGACCCAAGGCCTGGTAGCGGGCTGGCTGGCGGCGGCCGGGGCCCCGGCGGAGTCGCGCGTCGGCGGCAAGCGGCTCGCCAAGGCCGTCGCTGTCGATGAGGTTTCTCAGATCGCCACAGACGCCCGCCAGCAGGCCGGGGCCGACTTCGGGCTGGCGGTCGGCGGACTCGCAGACACCCCGGCGGACGACGATTCCGTGGGCGCCGATCCCGCGTCGCGGGTCGCCGTCGCCCTGGCTTACGCCGGTGGCGTGAGCACCAAGCACTTCCCGCTGATCGGGCACCCTTCGATCGTGCGGCCGAGGATCGCCAAAGCAGCGCTCAACCTGCTCCGCCTGCACCTGCTGGGCGACGCGTAGCCGCCAGCGTCAAGCCTCGCACAACGCTCACCAATCACCAATCACCAATCACCAAACGCCGCCGATGCGACTCATCACCCTGGGCGCCGCGTGCCTAAACCAGACGCCCCTGGACTGGGACGGCAACCACCGCCGCATCGTCGCGGCGATCGACCAGGCCCGGCGGCAGAACGTCGGCCTGCTCTGCCTGCCGGAGCTGTGCGTCAGCGGCTACGGCTGCGAAGACATGTTCTTCTCCGCCGGCGTGCAGCAGACAGCGCTGGAGCAACTGGCCGTGCTGGCCGAGCAGACGCGGGGCATCGCCGTCGCGGTGGGGCTGCCGGTGTACTACGAGTCCTCCCTGTACAACACGGCGGCCCTGCTGGTGGACGGCCGGCTGGTGGGCATCGTCGGCAAGCAGTTCTTGGCGAGCGACGGCATCCACTACGAGCCCCGCTGGTTCCGCCGGTGGCCGGCGGGCGTGGTGGGGGAGATCGAGGTCGCCGGCCGCGGCTGCCCGATCGGCGACCTGCTGTTCGAGGTCGGCGGCGTGCGCGTCGGCTTCGAGATCTGCCGCGACGCGTGGGTGGCCGCCCGGCCCGGGGCGAGGCTGGCCAAGCGGGGCGCCGACGTCATCCTAAACCCTAGCGGCAGCCACTTCGCCTTCGGCAAGCAGGAGGTCCGCAAGCGGTTCGTCCTCGAAGGCTCGCGGGCGTTCGGCGCCAGCTTCGTGTACTGCAACCTGCTGGGCAACGAGTCCGGCCGGGCCATCTACGACGGCGGCGCCCTGATCGCCGCGGGCGGGCAGATGGTGGCCGAGGGCCCGCGGTTCACCTACGCCGACTGCGAGCTGACCACCGCCACGGTCGATATCGCGCAGACGCGGCGGGCGCGGTCGCAGTCGTTCGACAACGGCCCGCTGGACGGCTTCGACGACGAGCCCCCCATCGAGGCCGACTACGCGTGGCCCGCC
>JBCCQL010000224.1:0-5806 GCA_039024355.1 Planctomycetota bacterium | reverse complement strand
CGCCGGCCTCGGCGCCCAAGGCCGCCCCGCCTGCCACCCTGCCTAGCGCCCCGCAGGCAAACGCCCAGACGCCCTCCGCGGACGACCTCCTCCGCCGCGGCGTTGACCTGCTGGGCCAGCAGATTTGGTGCTGGGGGCAAGACGTCGCGCGTGCCGAGGGGAATTGGCTGGTGGAGGTTGGCTTCCGCCGCACCCAGGCCCCGGCGGACCAAGAGAAGTGCATCAGCCTCTACACGCTCGAGCTGCCGGAAGGGCGGCGTGTTGTGCTGCGGGGCTTCGGCGTGTTTTACGGCTGCGACGGGCTCGGCGGCGTCTTCCTGCCGCGGTACGAGTTCCGCCCCCGCTACCTGCCGCGGGCCAGCCTGCCCCGCCCGCCGTGGACCGACGCCGACCTGCCCAAACTCGGCCCGCCGGCCGACTCCCAACGAGAGGCCTGTGCGGCGCTAACCGCGGGTGTGCTCGACTGGATCGCGTCGTACGAAGAAGATGTCGCCCGCCGCCTAGGCGTAGCCTACCGCGAGGCGACCCTGCAACGCTGGAACAACGGCCGCCGCCGCACCCTGCCGGCCACCGACATGCCCCCCGCCTGGCGGTCTCTAGCCCAGGCCGTGGCGGGTGGCGGCTTGCTTCCCTAGCGGCGAGGATTGCACTCGCAGCCCCAGCGTCCGCCGGCGGCTGTGAAGCGTACCGCTGGCGCCACTGCGATCACCTACCGTTTGGGGCGTGGTTCGTCACAGGTATGCACCTTACAGCAACCAAATCCGTTGCCAAAACTGTGCATCCAAGGCTGAGCACTTCCCGAACTCCCACGAGACAGCCGGGCGTGCGATCAACCGTCTGGCGATACAACCCTCCCCCAAAAAACGCTGAGGCGCCGAAATGAATTCCGCACGCACCACGATCGCCGGACTGCTGGCGGCGTGCCTTGTGGCGTCGTCCAACCCACTCGCCTCCGCCCAGAAGACCGGCGAATCGCCCACGGGTGCTACCTCGAGCGGCACGCCCCAGCGGGTTGTCGAAAAGACGGACGAGACCCTGTCGATCGCGTTGGTGAAGGAGACCGACGTCAACCCGATGCTAGTTGCCTTCGTGAAGACCGACCAATTCGCGCTGATCGATGGCCTCGAAGCTGATTCCAGAATGCCGCTCACCATCTTCGCGCCCGCGGGGAAACACCTAGAGACCAAGGCGGTCCGCAGCGTGCTCGCGGGCAGGGATACGCAGGCGCTGAAGAACTTCGTGTACTGCCACTACTGCTACGGCAGGCTCCTTGACAAGAATTTCGCCCAGGGCCGTAACCTGAAGATGATGATGGGCTGGGCCGACGAAGACACCACCTTGCGAGTCAAGATCGCCGTGGACGACCAAGGCCGGCCCACGGTCAACGGCATGCCCGTCCTCAAGACGGTCGAGGCCGCCAACGGCGTCCTGCACATTATTGACGGCGTCCTCGCACCCCCTGCGGCCGATGACGACAGACGAGAGACCGCACCCTAAAGGCTGCGGAGTGCAGAAAGATACAGCTGCCCCCGGCTCCCCTGTTCACCGGCGGCCGCATCTCAGCCCAAGCCGCTGCGGGTGGCGCTCCTTTCTAGGGGCGCCCCCCCGAGGAGAGTCGCCTGCAAAGGACGCCAGCAGCGGGACGCGTTCGCGCGCGAGACAACTCGCCGAGGTGACGGGCGCCGACGCGGGTTGGGCTCGTGAAAACTCGCCGCGTTCAATGCGACCTTAATCTTGTGAGAGCCAAGTCTTACGGCTCACGAGTGCGACCCCGTGACACCTGTACACTTGCTGGCTAAAGCCAAATTTAAGGGTACACTGCCGCGGCACTTCACGAATCTGCCTTTTAGAAGTCTTTGTCAACCCCCAATACGCCTAATGACTCGCACCTCAACTTGGCTCTTTGTCGCTATCTGCGTTTTGCCTTCCGTCGCCCACGCTCAATTCGGCCCCGATGGTCAAGTCCGACCAGGAGAGAGCTACCACATTGTCTTTACGACAAGCTTCTTCGCGGCCCTCAGCCCTGATCGCAGCGTTCCGCCGCCTCAGCCGCGATTTGGTGGTGTGGAGGCCGCTAGCTGGTTGACCACACTGGCCGCAAGCCAAGCTGGGCTCGTCTCCGATTGGAACGGCCAAGACATCATCTACCGCGCGCTGCTGTCTGACTCGACAGTCGACGCGATCGATTACACAAACATTCAAGGGAGAGTCTACAACACCAACGGCGACCTGCTCGCGCTTGACGCGGCGGACTTCTTCGATGGAGAGTTGGAGAGGCCGCTCGACTTCGATCAAAACGGGAATCGTATTGTCTCCTCAAACACGGACTTTTTCTCAGGAGTGGCCGCGGGCGGCGGCAGCGCCGGAGATACCTGCGGCAATTGGGACGACCCGAACGGCGGCATGGCGAGCGTCGGCACCTTTGTTGATAGCTCCTGGCTGGTAGGGAATCCTTCCCCGTGTAATACAATTAAGCGGCTTGTCGGGGTCAGCCCTGCGATCACGGTGCCGATCCCGGAGCCAAGCAGCCTGTCGATCACGGCGTTTCTGACGGCCCTCCTCGCCGGCCCCGGGCGGTTCGTCCCGCGGACTCGACGCTAGAAGACTACGAATCTGTCCAATCGCGTGGTGCGAATGCCGGCTCGCCATCAGTGTGAAGGCTGGTACGGGGTCCCAGCCGTATAAGCCGGGGGGGCGCTACCTGGACTCCACCGTTTTGAACCACGGAGTCAGGAACAGTGTCGGAAGACAAGCGACGCGCCGAGTCCGCGTCGGTCAGCTCAACCTCAGCGGCTTTCTTGCGCCCCCGCGTTTCCGTTCGAGGACAACTAAGCGGTGGCTCAGGCGAACGCTTTCGTGCATAAGGAGGCGGCGCGCTTCGCCGAGAAGGCAGCCTCGCAAACCGGTATGCGTCGATCTTACGAGGCCGCCTCGCAAAAGCACCGGGTGAGCTAAGCTTGAGGGCTGAGCCGTTCCGGGCTGCCGGGGCAAGCTCCGCCGCAGAGAACGCACGCAAAACGCCCGCCGCTACTTGGCGGCTTTGGACCAGTCGCGGCGTTGGCGGCTGCTGGGGATGTTCATCGCTTTGCGGTACTTGGTCACCGTCCGGCGGGCGACCGTGATGCCGTGGTCGGCCAAGGCGTGCACCAGCGCGTCGTCCGACAGCGGCTTCTGCTTGTCCTCGCCGTCGACGATCTCTTGCAGCTTCAGCCGCACCCGGTCCCAAGCGATGTCCTCGCCGTCGGCGCTGGTGGTGCCGCCCACGAAGAACCGCTTCAGCGGGTAGATGCCCCGCGGCGCCTGGATCCACTTGTCGTCGACCGCCCGGCTGACGGTGGTGACGTGCACGCCCACCTTGTCGGCGATCTGCTGCATCTTCAGCGGCTCGATGAACTCTGGCCCGTTGTCCAGGAACTTGGTCTGGTGGTCAACGATGGCCTGCGACACCCGCGTGAGCGTGCTGCGGCGTTGCTCGATGGCCTCGATCAGCCACTGCGCGGCGTTGATCTTCCGCTTGATCCACTCGACGGTCTCTTTCTGCTTGGCGGCCGACGCCTGCTGCAGCATGGCCCGGTGGCCCGGGCTGATCCACAGGCTGGGCAGCTGGCTGTCCTCCAGCCGCACCTCGTACCGGCCGTCGTCGTTCTTCTCGACGAAGACGTCCGGCGTGACGCTGGGCACGGTGGCCTCGCTGAACTCGGCGCCCGGCTTCGGCTTGAGCTTGCGGAGCTCCTGCCAGGCCTCGTTGATCAGGTCGATCGAGTAGCCGGTCTTCTTGGAGATCACCGGCATCCGGTTGTTCTCCAGGTCCTCCAGGTGGTCGGAGATGAGCGTCTGGACCTCGTCGTGCAGCCGCATGCCGGGCGTCACCTGCAGCAGCAGGCACTCGCGCAGGCTGCGGGCGCCGACGCCACGCGGGTCGAGGTGCTGGACCAGGGCGAGCGCCTCCTCGGCGATGCGTAGCTGCTCCGCCCGCGGGTCCGCCGGAGGGGTGTGCTCCGCCGCGCCGTTCGCTGATGTCCCAGGCGCCGCGGCGCCATTCGTGTACGCGCCATTCGTGTGCGCGCCGTTGGCCTCGGCGCCGCCCGGATGAACGCCGTTGGCCGGGGCGCCGCCGCGGTGCTCGACGACGCTCAGGTCGACCGGCGCCGCGGGGATGAGCTCCTCGAGCGGCGTCTTCAGGTAGCCGTTCGAGTCGAGGCTGAAGATGATCCGCTCGGCCATCCGCCGCACGGCGTCGTCCGCCTCGAACCAGCTGAGCTGGTGGTGCAGGTAATCGGAGAGCGACTCCGGCCGGGCCGCCATGTTGGCCATCTGGTCGTGCGCGCGGTCGGCGTCGGCCTCCATCTGCCCACGCGACGGGCGGCTGCGTTCCTCGTAGTCGTCCGGCAGGTTCTCCGCCATGTTCAGCAGGCGTTCGAAGTCCTCCTCGTTGTTCTTCGACTCGTCGATGACGAGCTCCTGCTCGCCGTCGGCGCCGGTGTCGTTGTCGGCCTGGGCGTCCTCGGCCGGGCCGTCGGCCGCGTCCTGCGGCTCCTCCGCCCGGTCCAGGCACGGGTTCTCCTCCATCTCCTGCTCGATGCGTTCCTGCAGGGCCATGATCGGCAGCTGCAGGATCTCCATCGACTGGATCATCCGCGGCGCAAGCACCTGCTTCTGAGCCAGCTGCATCTGTTGCCCGAAAGACAACCGCATGGCAGGGCCTGAGGGTGAAGGAGGAACGCGGCGGCGCCTGCGTTTGGGTGGCGCCGTGCGTAGCGGTTAGGAGCGGAAAAACTCGGGTTGCCGGGGGCGGATCACGCTGCGGTAGCGGGCGATGGAACCGGCTGGTTGCGGCCCGCGGCGCGGGCGGCGGGTGTACCATACCGGTGCAAAATCGATAAGGTCAAACCACCGCGCCGGGCCGCCACAACCGCCGCCGCACGCCGACCGTAGTCTACCTTTTTTTGCGGGGCCGGTCCCGCGGATGCGGGCAGAGAAAACCGGCAGAAGGCGAACAAACGGCCGCTAGCTGCAGGGTCGGCGGCCCGGTATCGGGCCACGCTCAGCGAGCCGGCCCGCCAGCCTGCCGGGCTACTTGTCGCCGCCGGTCAGCTGCGAGAGCGCGTCGCCCATGCCCGGCAGGTTCAGGCCGCCGGTCAGCTCCTGCACCGCCTCGGCGTGCAGCTGCTTGGCCTTCTGCGCGGCGTCGTTGAAGGCCGCCGGCAGCAGGTCTTCCAGCAGCTCACGGTCGACCGGCCCGCCGCCGGCCGGGGCGAGCAGCGAGGGGTCGATCGTCACGCCAACCGCTTCTCCCACGCCGTTGCACTCGACCTGCACCAGGCCTCCGCCGGCAGAGCCGGTCACCCGCTTCTGCTTCAGCTCGGCCTGGAGCGTCTGCATCTTGGCGCCCATCTCTTGGGCCTGCTTCATGACCGAGCCGAGGTTGGCGAGGTTGCCGAGTCCTTTGAGCATGCGTTCCTGCTTCCTGGTTGTTGTCTGCCGGTCGGCGGCCGGAGCCGGCTATTCGCTCGGAGGATTATACCGCAGCTTGTCCGGCGCGACGTCAAACAGCTCCATCGCCTTCTGCACAAACGGGTGGGCCGACACCTCAGACATCTGCTGGCGGCGTGATTTGCGCTGCGGCGGCGTGTCTTGCGTTGGCCCCGCCAGCGAGGCGTTGTACAGGTCGGCCAGGCTCGGCTCGCCGGTGGGCGGCGAGGCGGTGCTGCCGCCAGCGGGGCTTGCCTCGCCGTTTCTGTCGCCCGTGGCTTTGGGCGCGCCGCCGGCCTCGTTCGGGGCGGATGCAGTATCAGCTGGCGCCGGG
>JBCCQL010000223.1:0-5819 GCA_039024355.1 Planctomycetota bacterium | reverse complement strand
GGTTCCGCTGCTGAGCTGCATCACCTTCGGCCCGCCCATGTGGCTAGAATCGGGCGAGGGGAAAGTAGAGTTCCTCGCCCGCGCCCGCGACGCCGTCATGCGGCTGAGCGACAACTACGAGGCGCCGCGGCGGCCGTCGCTGGCCCCACCCGCCTAGCCCATCCGCCGGGCCCAACCCGCTAGTCCGACCAGCCGGCCGACCCCGCTGGCCCAACCACGGCCACGCTCCTCCGCCGTCGAAAGCCGCCACCGCGACGCAATATGGACGACCAGAACTGGGCACTCGCGGCGACCGTCGTCGGCCTGCTGGCCGCGGCGACCGCTGTAGGCCGGGTGCTGCAGAGGCAGCCCCAGCTGGGCCTGAACCCGGCGGCGGTCGAAGCGTTCAACAGTCGGCTCCGCGCGTGGTGGGTGATCTGCTGCCTGCTGCCGGTCGCTTTCCTCAGCACCGGGCTGACGGTCACGCTGTTTGGCCTCATCAGCTTTTGGGCGCTACGCGAGTTCATCACGCTAACGCCGACACGGCTGAGCGATCACCGCGCGTTGTTCTGGGTGTTCTTCTTTTTCGCGCCCATGCAGTACGTGCTCGTCGGGCTCGACCGCTACCGGGGGCTGGACACCTACCCGCTCTACAGCGTAATGATCCCGGTGTTCGCCTTCCTCTTCATCCCGCTGCGGGTGGGTATCGCCGGCGACCCGCGGCGGTTCTTGGAGCGTGTGGCGAAGATCCAGTCTGGCCTGCTTGTCTGCGTCTACTGCCTCAGCTTCGCCCCCGCGATCCTCAAGCTGCAGTCCGACACCCTGGCGCCCGGCGACGCCGGCCGGCTGCTGTTCTTCTTTGTGCTGATCTCCCTGCTGGGCGAGGCCCTGCAGTTTGTGTGGGGCCGCCTGTACGGGCGCCACGTGATTGCGCCGCAGATCAACAACTCACGCACGTGGGAGGGGCTGCTGGGCGGGTCGGCCACGGCGGCCCTGGTTGGCCTCGCCCTGCACTGGGCCACTCCCTACGCCCAGCTGTGGCACACGGCGTTGATCTCGATGCTGGTGGCGGTGATGGGCTTCGCCGGCTCGATGACCATGTCCGCCATCAAGCGCGACCGGGGCGTGCGGGACTACGGCACCCTGGTCGAGGGGCACGGCGGCGTGCTCGACCGCATCGACGCGGTGTGCTTCGCGGCGCCCGTCTTCTACCACGTCAGCCGGTACCTGCTGGAAGCGCAGTGACGCCCGTGGCGGCCACACGCTCGGCGGCGGGCCCGGAATGCGGAAAGCGGGCTGCGGCCCCGCCTATCGGAAGATGGCGCCCGTCTCGCGCGAAGCATCGTAGACGCTGCCGCCTTCACGCGCCGGTGCGGCAGCGGCGGTGTTGCCCCCGGCGGCGTACACCGAAGTGCTGCGTGGCCCGCCCTGTCGGGGCGCCGCACCCGGCGCCGCGGCGAGGCGTGCGGGCTCTGCGGGCACATCGCGTGCCGTGCTGGGCGGCGGCGTAGCCGCAGCGATTGCCGTCGGCGCCGGCTCCAGCGCCAGGCGTGGCCGGCCCCGCTTGACCCACGCCAGCCAATCGTTTTGCATCTGCATCAGGCTGCCGTGCCCGTAATGGTCACGCACCGCGGCCGGCCAGTTCTCGTCTTCCAGGCCGTCGGCCAAGAACCGCATGAACGCATGCTTGCCACGCCGCTCGATCAGGTAAGTCGCCACCGAGTGGCCCTGCGAGTACAGCGGCATGACCTCCGGCGGGTAGTCCTTCATGGCGAACAGGTCGCTGAAGGCGATGCCCCGGCCGGTCTTCAGAAAGCGGATCAGCATCCGCTCTTGCTTGCCGATCTCGCTGGCGTGCTCCACCGTGGTGCAGGCGCCCTCGTCGGCCCATCTCGGCAGCGGCTGGCGGAAGTGGCTGGCGAAGACCGTGTGCGTGATCTCGTGCGGCAGCACGCTGTCCAGCACACGCTCCCGCGAGCCCTGCACCTTCATGTCCCAACCAAAAACCTGCCCGCGGTCGAAGATAAAGCTGGTCTCGCCACCGGCGCCCAGGCGTGGCGAAACGCGTGCGCTGATCGGGCACGGCTTGCTCCACGCCGGCATCTCGGCGCCCAGCCACTCGATCGCCAGCTGGCGCCGCCAACGCTCGGCAGACTCGCCGATCTCAACCGCCAGGGCCCGCGTCGGCGCCTGCACGACGAAGTTTCTGGTGCGGTAGCCGGCGGCGAACGAATCACGCGCCGCCAACGCGGTGAGCGTCATCAGGGCCGTGAGTAAGACGCAGCGGGTCCTGCTGCGTGCCTGGTCGTGTGTCCAGCAACGACTCTGGGGGCGGGCTTCCATGCTCCACTCCTCGGCGGTTTTCGAGATGGTGGCCGTGACGGCCTCGGCCTCGACGATGGCTTGCCACGCGGTCTTCCTGACCAACGCCGCCGGTCGTTTCGCTTCGAGTGCCGCGGAGAGTACCACGGCGCCGGCCGAGCCACCTAGGCCGGTTTGGACGGACGCTTACGTGCGTGCAGCCGCCATTTTTGCCGGCGATCGCGGCGTAGCTGCATGGCGGCGTGCTTCTGCCGCTTTGCCGATCTCGGGCGTAGACGCGGCCCCAGCCCAGCCGTTTCTCAGAAGGAGGGCATCGATTGCACCAACCGGCTACTTGGTTGATCCGGATCATAAGAAGCTTCGGGAGACTCGTATGCGTAAGGCGCCGGGCTTGGCATTGGCTGTGGGCGTGTGCATTTGGGCGAGCGGCGCCCGCGGCCAAAACCCGGGCGTGCCGAGCCTGCCGAGCACTTCGTTCGACTACGTCGGCTACGCGGTCGAGAACCTGCCGAGCTGGTACGACACGCCGCAGCTACGCAACGCCAACAATACGCCCGCCGACAACCCGATCACCAACGCCGGCGCCGAGCTGGGCCGCGTGCTGTTCTACGACCCGCGGCTAAGCCACAACGACGGCACGTCGTGCGCCAGCTGCCACGTGCAGGCCAACGGCTTCAGCGACCCCAACCAGCTGAGCATCGGCTTCGACGGCGGCCTGACCGGGCGCCACTCGATGGGCCTTTCTAACGCCGTGTTCTACCGGCCCGGCAGCTTCTTCTGGGACGAGCGGGCCGACACGCTCGAAGCCCAGGTGTTGATGCCGATCCAGGACCAGGTCGAAATGGGGTCGACCCTCGAGCAACTAACCGGCGAGAACAGCGGCTCGCCCGGCGAGCTCGGCCAGACCGAATTTTACCCGGAACTCTTCGCCCGCGCGTTCGGCGATAGCCAGATCACCAGCGAGCGGATGGCCCAGGCGATGGCGCAGTTCGTCCGGTCGATGGTCACCTACCAGTCGCGGTTCGATCAGGCATTGGCGGCGGACGACCTGGGCGACGTGCTGAACACGGACGAGCTCGCCGGCCACGCCCTGTTCGCCAACCGGTGCGCGGGCTGCCACCGCACCGACGCCCAGATCGCCAATACGACGCACAACATCGGCCTCGACGCCGTGGACACCGACGCCGGCGCCGGCGACGGCGAGTTTAAAGTCCCGTCGCTCCGCAACGTCGCGGTGCGGGACGGGTTCATGCACGACGGCCGCTTCCAGACGCTGGAGGAGGTGATCGAGTTCTACAGCACCGGCGTGCAAGACAACGCCAATCTTTCGCCGGGCATGCAGGTCGGCGGCTTTGGCTTCACCGAGCAGCAACAGCAGCAGCTCCTCGCCTTCCTCAACACGCTGACCGACGAGGCGTTCCTGTCGTCGGAGTTGTTCAGTGACCCCTTCGTCCAACTCGCCGGCGACTACAACGGCGACGGCGTTGTTGACGCCGACGACTTTCAGGTTTGGCTCACCACGGTCGGCAGCACCGAGGGCGACACCGACGGACTGCTGTGGGCCGACGGGAACCTGGACGGCGTCGTCGATCAGGCAGACTACGCCGTTTGGCGGAACAACCTGGGCGCGCGGTGGGACGACGGCCTGGCGCCGCTCGGCCTGGCCGCGGTTCCAGAGCCGGGCTCACTTGCGCTGCTGGCGGCCGGGGTGGGCCTCGCGTGGCCCCGGCGGAAACGGTTGCCCTGCACACAGGACGCCGATGCGCCGCCGGGGTAGCAGGCCGCATCGGCCACGCGGCGCCTTTGGGGCGGCCCAGGCCGAGCTGTGCGTTGGGCGCTCGCCGCCGTTTGGTATGATCCGGCGTGTACTCTGCTAATCCCCCCGCCGCGCAGCGCCCGTGCCGCCTGTCTGTGGTGATCCCTACGCTGAACGAGGCGCCGGTGATTGCGTCGGCGATCGGCCACGCGTGGCGGCTTGACCCGCACGAGGTGATCGTCAGCGACGGCGGCAGCGACGACGGGACGCCCCGCTTGGCGGCGGAAGCGGGGGCTGTCGTCCTGCACGGCCCGCCGGGCCGGGGCGCGCAGCTTTCTACCGGGGCGGCCGGGGCAACAGGCGATGTGCTGCTGCTCCTGCACGCGGACACGTGGCTCGCCCCCGAGGGGGCGACCCAGCTCCGGCGTGCTGCTGAGCGTGGCGTAGCGTGGGGCGCGTTCCGCCAAGCAATCGACGACCCGGGGCGACGCTTCCGCTGGCTGGAGTGGGGCAACGCGGCGCGGGTCCGCTGGATGCGGCTGCCCTACGGGGACCAGGCGATGTTCATCAACCGGCGGCTGTATCTGCAGGTCGGTGGCTTCGCGGGCATGCCGCTGATGGAGGACGTGGAACTCTCACGCCGGCTTAGCCGGATCGCTCGGCCCGCTTTGCTGCCCGGCCCGCTGCATGTCTCGGCCCGGCGGTGGCAGCGGCAGGGCGTTGTGAGGCAGACCGCGAAGAACTGGACGCTGGTGGCCCTCTGGCGGTGCGGTGTCCCCCCCGCCACGCTCGCGCGGTGGTACCGGCCGCACTCCCCGCGTGTGCCGGGCAATCGCGAAGCGGACCCGCGTCTGGAAACGGGGCCGTCTAGTTGAGCAGGCCGTCGATGCCGGGGCTGCTGAGCGCCTTGATCGCCGCGGGCAGGTCTTGGTCGGCCCGGTCTTGCTTGCCACGGCCTTCTTCCAGGCGGGCGTCGACGTCGGCTTGGATGTCGGGGTGGTCGACTTCCCAGACGCGTCGCCGCATGGCCTCGTCCATTTCGCGGAGCGGCCGCACGACGCGGAAGCCGACTGCGGTTGCCGGGTAGTCCGAGTACCACCACGGGCTTTTCGGGTAGTTGGGGTCGGACGCCTTCCAGTCTGCGTCCTCGGACAGCGTCCGCGACGCGACCCGGCAGTCGGCCGGCGCCGCGTCCCAGTGCCCACCTTTGGCGATCCGCGGGTAAGCCTTCGTTGGCCACGCGACGGCGTCGGCCCACGCCACCGGCCCTGCCGCTGGTGGCGCCGGTCCGCTATCGCGTGGCCCGTCCAGCACCCACTCCGCCGCGTTGCCCAGCATGTCGTGCAGGCCCCACGCGTTCGGGGCGAGGCCGCCGGCCGTCTGGGCGGCAAAGTCGCTGTTGTCAGCGGTCCACGCGTGCCGGCCGAGGCTGTCGGCGGCCACCGCAGCGCCGCCGGCCCCCGAGCCGTAAGGCCCGCCGCCCCCGCCGCGGGCGGCGTGCTCCCACTCCGCTTCGCTGGGCAGCCGGTAATCGCGGCCGGTAATCGCGCTGAGCCATTTGGTGTACTGGCGAGCGGCGTAAGGCGTCATCGTCACCGCGGGCAGGTCGGGGTCTTCGCCAGACTCGTACGTCGTGCTGGGGTCGTAAAGTGCGGTCGGCGCCGTGACGGCGTCCACTTTGGTTGTCTCTCCGGTCAGCAGCTTCCACAGCCCCGCGTGCTTGCGCACCAGCGGGGCGATCTGCTAAGGGCCACGCGGCTTG
>JBCCQL010000222.1:0-5829 GCA_039024355.1 Planctomycetota bacterium | reverse complement strand
GTGGATCAGGCGCCGGCGGCGACGGCCTCGCCCTTAGCCGCACGGCCGGCCGCGGCCTGCCGCTCCTTCCACACCTCGTCGATGAGTTCGGCGCCCACCAGGCCGTACAGCCGCGGCCGCGGCGGGATGAGCGACGTGTCGACGTCCTCGTAGGTGATGGTGGGCTCGCCCTGGTCGTCGAACGTGGCGATGGTGGTCTTCAGCCACTTGTCGTTCTTCTCTTGGAAGGCGTCGCACCACGCCTCGGCTTGGCGCCGCTTCTCGGCGGGGTCGGCCGCGTCGATGCCGGGCATGGCGAAGTCCGGCTTGTAGTGGGCGCCGCGGCACTCGTCGCGGGCCAGGGCCCCCTGCAGGATGGCCTTGGCGATGGGGAACATGTCCCGCAGCGACCGGGTGAACACCACGTTTTGGTTGGTCCACGAGCCGGTGTCCGAAAGCGTGCACCGCTTAACCCGCTCGCCCAGCTCGCCGACCTTTTCGATCGCCCGCTTGAGCTGCTCGTTGCGGCGGACGACGGTGGCCGCCTTGGTCATCTCGTCGCCCAGCTCTTGGTGGATGAGGTAGGGGTTCTCGCCCCGCCCGCCGCCGGTGGTTGGCCCGTTGATCGACTCGGCCGGCTTGAGCATGGCCTGGAACTCGGCCTGCTTGTCGGCCTGGGCCTTGGCCACCAGCGAGTCGTAGTCGGCGTCGGCGGTGCTGCCCCGCAGCGAGGAGATCATGTTCTTGACGCAGGGCACCACGAACAGGCCGGTGAAGATGCACGACAGCAGCGAGTTGGCGCCCAGCCGGTTGCCGCCGTGGTACTGGTAGTCGCACTCGCCGATGGCGTACAGGCCGGGGATGTTGGTCTGGTGGTTGCGTGGGTTGCCGGGCTCCATGCCGCCGTCCGGCGAGGGGACGAAGTCCGCCCACATGCCGCCCATCGAGTAGTGGACGGCCGGGAAGATCTTCATGGGCTCGTCGCGTGGGTCGACGCCCTGGAACTTCTCGTAGATGTGCAGGATGCCGCCCAGCTTGCGGTCCAGCTCCTCGCGCGGGATGTGCGTCAGGTCGAGGTAGACGCACTGCTTCTCGTGCTCGACGCTCAGGCCGTCGTTCACGCAGACGTCGAAGATCTCACGCGTGGCGATGTCGCGCGGCACCAGGTTGCCGTACTCCGGGTAGCGTTCTTCGAGGAAGTAGTACCGCTCGGAGTCCGGTATCTGCTGCGGCGCCCGCGGGTCCTGCGGCGTGCGGGGCACCCACACGCGGCCGCCCTCGCCGCGGGCGGACTCGCTCATCAGCCGGCACTTGTCGGCGCCGGGGATGGCGGTGGGGTGGACCTGGATGAACTCGCCGTTGGCGTACTTCACGCCGGCCTGCAGGCTGCGGCTCACGGCGCTGCCGGTGCAGGCCATCGACATGGTGCTGCGGCCGTACACCAGGCCGCACCCGCCGGTGCCCAGGATCACGGCGTCCGCCGGGAACGCGCGGACCTCCATGGTCACCAGGTTCTGGGCGGTGGCGCCGCGGCAGCGGCCGTCGTCGTCCAGGATGGGGCCCAGGTAGTCCCAGCCCTCGTACATCCGCACCCGCTTCTCGGCGTGCCACCGGCGGACCTGCTCGTCCAGGGCGTAGAGCAGCTGCTGGCCGGTGGTGGCGCCGGCGAAGGCGGTCCGCTTGAACAGCGTGCCGCCAAACCGCCGCTGGTCCCGCCAGCCCTCGGCCGTGCGGTTAAAGGGCACGCCTAGGCGGTCCATCAGGTTGATGATCCGCGGCGCCCAGTACGCCATCTCCTTCACGGGCGGCTGGTGCTGCAGGAAGTCGCCGCCGTAGACGGTGTCGTCCAGGTGCAGCCACTCGTCGTCGCCCTGCTGCCGCGTCACCGGGTTGACGCTATTGATGCCGCCCTGCGCGCACGCGCTGTGCGACCGCTTGACCGGGCCGAGCGCGAGGCAGTCGACCTGCAGGCCCGACTCCGCGAGCTGCATCGTAGCCGAGAGCCCGGCGAGGCCGCCGCCAACAACAAGGACGCGTTGTTCAGACATAGGTGTGCTGGTGGTTGATGGGCGAAGGGTTGTCGGGCGCCGCTACGCGATTCTGTGCCTTTGGGCCGAGGCCCATTGCGACCGTAGGATTATCGGCCCGCGGCCGGCGTGGCGCCACGGGTTTGACCGGTTTCGGTCTCGCCTTGCGGCAAAGAGCGGTCCGCCGCCTCGGCCGGCCCCTGAGACGCCACCGCCTTGCCGTCACCTGCGTGGCCGCCGCTGGAATGGCCGTGGCCAGAACGCTTATGCTCGTTCGGCGTGGTAAGCCCCGCGTCGACGCGGGCTTCGTACATGCGGTCTTCCTCGGCGATGACGTCGGCGATCACGTCCGGGGCCGCGGCCGACCGCATGCCGAAGAGCGCCGACAGGCCGATCACACCGATCACGACCCCGACGCCCGTACACGCCCGCAGGGCGTTGAGCTGCGCGGCCGGGGCGGTCCACACGCCCCAGGTGATGCCGGCGGTCCACACGCCGTTGGCGAAGTGGAAGACGCCGCTGAGGATGCCGACGGCGTACAACGCGGTGATCACCCAGCTACGCAGCGCCAGGCCCGCGGTGGATGTCGCGTTGAACGGGGCAAACTCGGCGCCGCCCAGCGGCTTGGCGATCGCCAGCCACCAATCAAAGTGCAGCCAGCCGTGCATGTGGAAGACGTGGTACAGCACAAACGCGAACAAGATGTAGCCGGTGATCCGCTGGGCGAAGTAGCGGTAGTTCGACCCGTAGCGGTAGTTGCCTTGGTTGAACGCCGCGTTGTTGGCGATCCACACGCCAATGACGGAGTGGAACAGCAGCGGCGTGAAGATGAACGCCCACTCGACGATCGGCAGGATCTTGCCCAGGGCGTGGATGCCGTACACGTTGTTCTGGAACGTGGCTGGGCTGTTCACCACGCTGGCGTTGACCGTCAGGTGGACGCACATGAACCCGCCGGCGATGAGCCCCGTCAGCGAGTGCAGGCGACGGACGAGGAACTCGTGCCGGACCAGGAAGACAGAGATCGAAAACGGCTTGGCGGCTGCCACCAACGCACCCTTTCACGGACGGCCGCCCTCACCGCGTGTCCGCGAGAAGCGGAGGCGGGGCGACACCAACAAAAAAGCCGGCGTGCGTGCTCGTTGCACACCTGCGCCGGCCGCACTCAGGGAGTATAGGCGACCCCCGAATCGCCGGAAAGCGGAGCCGGGCCGCTGCGTGCCGCACTGCGACATTGCGTCACGCCGCCGGGCAACCGCAGCTACGCACCGCCAGCTGCTGCTCGGTGCAACTCCCGCGCTGGGCCCAAAGCAAAAGCAGCCGCCGCGTCCGAGGACGCGGCGGCTGCGGCGGATCTTGCCGGCGTGAGAACGCGGCCTGCTAGCTTCATTGCGTGGCGGTTTACTCCGCCCCGGCACGCAACCGGTCGGCCTCGCGCCGGTACTCGTCGGCCAGCGAGCCGCGGCCCGCCTTGCGGAGCTCCTGCTCGAGCGCGTCGTACGCATCGAGCAGCTCGGGGGCGAACTTGATGGCGTTGACCATGGACTTGATCGCCCGGTCGGTTTCGCCCAGCCGGCTGAACGCGACGCCGCGGAAGTAGTAGTTTTCGCCGTCGGTCGGCTCGAGGCGGATGGCGTTGTTGAAGTCGTTTACCGCCCGCTGGTACTCGCCGATGTGCAGGTAGGTGAGGCCGCGGTGGACGTACGCCACCGTGTACCGGTCGCTCACGGCGACGGCCTGGCTGAAGGCTTTGACCGCCTCGCGCTGGTCGCCCAGGCTGACCCAGCAGCGGCCCTTCCACAGGTTGGAGCGTGGGCTGTCGAAGTTGATGGCGGCGCCCTGCTCGAAGTCGCCCAGCGC
This sequence comes from Planctomycetota bacterium, assembly GCA_039024355.1. Lineage (GTDB taxonomy): Bacteria > Planctomycetota > Planctomycetia > Pirellulales > Lacipirellulaceae > JBCCQL01. The sequence goes on along the minus strand of JBCCQL010000222.1, from coordinate 1,963 downwards.
GAGCTTCGGCTCGTCCAGGTACCAGAAGCAGATTCCGCGGCGGAAGTACGCCTCGCCCAGGCCGGGGTTCAGGTCGATCGCGTCGCTCAGCGCCTTGACCGCCGCGGGGATGTTGTCCAGCAGCCGCTCGGCGACGCCCAGGCGGAATAGGGCCGCGGCCCGGGCCTGCGCCGTCTCCGGCCCGTCGGACAGCTCGTCCAGCAGCTGCTCGCAAGCCGCCTTGACCTCGCCGAAGGCGGCCTCCTGCTCGGCCGTGTCGTCCAGCTTCTTGCCGTACTCCTCCAGGGCCGACGCCCGCGTGAGGTACGCCTGCGTGAACGGCACGGGCAGGTCGGGGTCGGCGGGCTCGTAGTTCTCGATCGCCAGGGCCAGGGCGTCGGCCGCCGGCTTGTACTCTTCGTCCTGCAGCAGGATCAGCCCCTTGGCGAGGTAGGTCTCGTGGTCGTCGGCGACGATCTCGATCGACTGGTCGATGTCCGCCAGCGCTTTGGCGGTCTTGCCCAGCGCGGCGTACGCCTGGCCACGCAGGCGGAACACCTCCGCGGCGTCGGGCGTCTCGGCCAGGCCCTCCTCTTGCACGAGCGCGGCGATGTACTTGCTCAGCGACTTCTCGCCGCCCGGCGCGTCGCCCAGCAGCACCTGGGCCTCGCCCAGGTTGCGGTAGAAGTTGATGTTGCCGCGGTCCTCGTCGATCGCCATCTCGGCGTTGCGGAGCGCCTGCTGCAGGTCGCCCACCTCGAGGTACGCGCCCGACAGCAGGTTGCGGGCCTGCGGCATAAACGCGGGCTCGATCTGCCCGCTCGACAACGCCGACTTGAGGTCGGCGATGGCCCCTTCGGCGTCGCCCAGGCCCAAGAGCGCCTGGGCGCGGAACAGCAAGATCTGCGGGTTGTTCGCGGACCGACGCGCCGCCTCGTTGAACGACTCGGCCGCGGCGGCGAAGTCGCCGTTCTGCAGCTGCTCCTGCCCCGCGCTGACAATCTGCTTGTACTGCTCCAGCAGCTCTTCCTGCGTCGGCGGCACGCCCGCGTCTTGGCCGTACGCGTCGGCCGCGGGCAGGCACAAGCAGCACAGGGCGGCGAACGCCGCCACGCCGCGACGAAAACCACAGCCAACGGCAGAGCGAGAGAACGACCGGCGGGGCAGCATGGCGTGACCTAGAGCGTTGGGGGACGCGAGCGATGTGTGTGGGGGACCGCGGCGGACGCTGGGCGCCGCGCCGGCGATGGACGGGCACGGCCCAAGCGATGCACGCCCGCGGGCCGAATCCCGCCGGCGTACAGCCACCACCTCATCGTAACACCGGCGGCTAGCGGAGGCGCGTTTTTGCCGCGACGGCGGCGGAAAAGCAGACGCGGTCGTGCCGGTTGTGTCGGCGCGAGCCGACGCAAGCCACTCGGCGAGCAGACCCCGCAGCCAGCCCCGGCTGCGCGGTGCCCACGACACTCAGCCTCGGGGCATGCCCCCCGCGTTACAGCGACGCGTCGGGCTCGGCGCCCTTTTCGCCGACCACCGCCCGCCGGCTGTAGTGCTTCGACGTCCGGGTGTACTCCTCGGCGAACGCCGTGGCGTCCTCTTCCGTGAAGTCGCGCGCGATGGTCCGCCGCAGCTCGCCCAGCTCGTAGATGTGCACGACGTGGTCGGCCGGCTCGCCGGCCTCCTCGGCCTCTTCGGCCCTGCCGGAAGAATCGGCGGAAGACTCCGCGGCACCATCGGCGGCGTCGGCCCCGCCCCGCTTGCCGCCCGCGTTCTTTCCGTTCTTGCTTGGCTTGCCGGCATCGCCAGAAAGCTCCTCGGAAACCTCGTCAGGTGCTTCCTCCGGCGGGTCTTCAGCACCGTCGTCATCCCGTGGCGACGCCCCAGCTCCGCCCTTGCTAGGCTTCTTCTTGGCGGCCTTCTTTTTGGGCGCCGCCTTCTTCTTGGCGGGCTTCTTGGCCGCGGCCTTCTTCGACGCCCGCTTCTT
>JBCCQL010000221.1:0-5838 GCA_039024355.1 Planctomycetota bacterium | reverse complement strand
GTTGGGGTGGTCGAAGTCCTTCTGCCCGGCGCCGTAGCCGATGTCTTGGATGGTCATCGCCGGCAGCGGGCCGAAGGCGTCGACCACGGTGGCGGCGATCGCGGCGCCGGTGGGCGTGGTCAGCTCGCCCTCGGGGGCGAAGTCCGCCAGCGGGACGCCACGCAGCAGCTGCGCGGTAGCCGGCGCCGGGATCGCGCACCGCCCGTGGGCGATCTGCACAAAGCCCGTGCCCGTCGGGATGGGCGACGCCTCGACCCGGCCGACCCCCAGCAGGTCCCACCCGATGGCGGCGCCGACGATATCCGCGATCGAGTCCACCGCCCCCACCTCGTGGAAGTGCACCTTCTCGATGGTCGTGCCGTGGGCCAACGCCTCGGCCTCGCCAACCTTGGTGAAGATGGCGGTCGCCAGCTCCTTCTGGCGAGGCGGCAGCCGGCTGCCTTCGATCATCGCCGTGATGTGATGCAGGTGCCGGTGGGCGTGCTCCGGCTCGTGCTCGACGGTCACCTGCGTGGCCCGGAAGCCACACTTCTTGACCTGCCGGGTGGCAAAGCGGCAGTTGGGCGTCCCCGCGGGCCAGGCCAGCGAGTCGACGCCCGCCTGGATCGCCTCGAGGTCGACGCCCGCATCGACCATGGCGCCCAGGGTCATGTCGCCGCTGATGCCGCTGGCGCAGTCGAGGTAGGCGATCTTCATAGCGGGGCTAGCACGCGGGCGTTGGGGGGGTGGTCTGGCGGGCGATTGTAGGCCGGCACGCCCCGCCCCGTCACCGGCAGCTCTGCCACCGGCAGACCTGACACCGGCAGCCCTGTCACCGGCAGCTCTGCCAGCGGCAACGCAGTCACGGGCGGCTCGGTCACGTGCAGCGCTGGCCATGCCATCGCAGCTGCTACTTGCCACGCGTGCGATACGCAGGGGGAAAGACCCCACGCCCCGCCACGGGTCGCTGGCCTGTGTTTCAGCCGGCCGGTATTATGCCGCCACCGGGCGTCCAATCGCCCCCACGACCGACGCACCCCGCCGCGCCGGTTGCCCCAGCCCGCGTCGCCCAGCCGCCCGCCCCGCCGCCCAGCCGCCCGCCATGCCGAAGCCTCCCCAACGCGACGACGCGACAACCGTCGCCGAGCTCAAGCAGATCGTCGCCACGTTTGTCGATGAGCGGGACTGGCGGCAGTTCCACTCGCCGAAGAACCTGTCGATGGCCCTAGCGATCGAGGCGTCCGAGCTCATGGAGCACTTCCAGTGGATCGACGCCGACGCGTCGCGGCTGATCTCGGCCGACGAGCAGAAGTTTTCGGCTGTGGGCGAGGAGCTGGCCGACGTTATCGGCTACGCGATGGCGATGGCCAACGAGCTGGGCATCGACATCAGCTCTACCGTGCGGGCCAAGATGGTGAAGAACGCCCAGAAGTACCCCGCCGAGGAGTTCCGCGGCAAGCACTCGCGCGACGCCCACGGCCGGCCCGTTGGCTGACCGGCCCGCGAGGCTCGCCATTGTCGGCGCCAGCGTGCGGGCCGCGGCGTTCTCGGCCCAGCGGGCGGGCCTGCGGGTGGTGGCGGCCGACCTGTTCGCCGACGAAGACCTCCGCCGCTGCTGCCCCGCCACCCGCGTGCAAGACTACCCGGCGGGGCTGGCCGGTTGGCTTGCCCAGCAGGACGTCGACGCCTGGATGTACACCGGGGCGATCGAGAACCACCCGGAGCTGGTCGATCGCATGGCGGGCATGAAGCCGCTGTGGGGCAACCCCGGCCGGGTCCTACGCCGGTGCCGCGACCCGCTTCACTTGCAGGCGGTGTGCGCAGAGTTCGCCGTCGAGTTCCCCGCCACCACGCGGGAGCCGCCACCCGCCGCGGCGGGCGCCGGCTGGTTGGCGAAGACCTATCGCGGGTCGAGCGGCAGCGGCGTCGCGTGGCTGGTCGACACCGCTTCGCGGCAGGCGGCCCTTGCAAGCCGGGCCGTGTACCAGCGTCTGGTTGCAGGCACGCCGGCCGCGGCCGCCTACGTGGTGGGCGCCGATGGCGCCGAGCTTCTTTCGGTCACGCGGCAGCTGGTCGGGCTGGCCGATTTCGGCGCCAGCCGGTGGGCGTACTGCGGGTCGCTCGTGGAGCCGAGCTTGGCGCCACGCCTCGCCGAGCCGCTCCGCCGCATCGGCCGCTTGCTGCACGAAGGGCTCAGGCTGCGGGGGCTGGTAGGCGTCGACTTGGTGGTGGAAGAAGCCGCACCCGGCGGCCCGCGGGTGTGGCTTATCGAAGTGAACCCGCGCTGCACGGCGTCGATGGAAGTGGGCGAGGGGCCAATATCGTTTGTCGGGCGCCACGCCCGTGTGTTCGGCTGCCAGCAGGTTGGCCACGACGCGCGGGCAACGCCGGCCGCGGCGAAAGGCGTTGTCTTCGCCAAGCAGCCCGTCGGCGTGAGCAGGGCCTTTCACGACTGGGCGATGCGAGAGTCGGTCGCCGGCCGCTTGGCCGACATCCCCGCTGCCGGCGCCGACATCCCCGCGGGGGCGCCGGTCGTCACGGTGCTGGTACGCGGCGCGGTGGGCGACGCACGCGGGCGCCTCACAGCGGCGGTTGCCGCGGTAGAATCGCGCCTCTACTAGAGCGGATTCGTCGTTGGTGTGGGCGCTAGGCTTGCGGCCGCAGGCGTGGCTTTGTCGGCCTGCATCGCCGATGCACCACATCGGCTGCTTCGGCCTCCGCGCCACGCCAGCGTCCGCCACGCCGAGGCGCTCACACCACCTCCGAATCCGCTCTAGCCCGCTCCAACCTGCACCCTGCCCCGGCCGGAACCATGCGGATCGGCGTTATCAGCGACACCCACGGCCACGCCGAGCTCACCCGCCGCGCGGTGCGGATGCTCGAGTCGCTCGAGGTCGAGCTGGTGCTGCACTGCGGCGATATCGGCTCGCCCCGGGTCGTAGAGCTGCTGGCCGGTTGGCCCACGCACTACGTGTTTGGCAACTGCGACCACGACCGGCCGCCGCTGGCCGAGGCCATCGCCCGCACCGGCGGCGTGTGCCACGAAGAGTTCGGCGAGCTGACGCTCGGCGGCGTGCGGGCCGCCCTGTTGCACAGCCACGACCGGCCACGCTTCCGCGGGGCGATCGACTCCGAGCGGTACGGCCTAATCTGCTACGGCCACACCCACCTGGCGGCCATCGACCGGCACGGGCCCACGCTGGTGGTGAACCCGGGCGCCGTGTACCGGGCCAACCCGCACAGCATCGCCGTGATCGAGGCGCCGGGGCTTGAAGCGACTATCGTCGAGCTCGACTAGCCCTTGGCGACTGGCCGCAGCTAAAGCCCTAGGGCAGCTCGATGACGCGGCTCAGCCGGCTAGGCGGTGGATGCGGTTGGCGCCCACGTGCAGCTCTTCGGCCATCGGCTGATGGTCGAACCGCATCTGGTAGGCGTCCTCGGGCGAGTCGTCGTAGAAGTTCCGCAGGACGGACACCGCCTTGAAGCCCGCCCGCTTGAAGAACAGCTGGGCCGCCAGGTTGGTCTCACGCACCTCGAGCGTGATGCGGGTGCGGCGTTGGCTGGAGAGCTTGCCGATCAGCTTGCTGATCATCTGCTCGCCCACGCCCCGCCTGCGGCACTGCCCGCCGACGGCGAAGTTCAACACGTGCAGCCGCGTCTTCTGCAGCTCGTAGATCATGAAGCCCACGACGTCCTCGCCGTGCTCGGCCACCATGCCGATGCAGTTGCGTTGGCGGAGGCAGCGGATGAAGTCCTCCTCGAACCAGGGGAACTCAAAGCTGTCGCGCTCGATGTCGAGCACCTCCGCCATGTCGCGCCGGATCATCCAGCGGATGTGCACGCGGAGCTGCGGGTCGCCCTGGACCTTCATCGAGGCCTCCTTCCGTGTCGGCCGTTGTTTGGCTGCGTAGACCGTGCCGCGGCGGCTCATGCTCCCCGGCAGGGCGGGCAAAGTATCAGAAGGCCAAAACGATGCCAAGCCGGAAAGCTCGCCGCCAATCCGGCCGCGTTGCCGGCCCCAAGAACCGCCGCTAACGCGCCTTGACACACCCGGTCGCGCGGCGCCTGTGGGCGACGGATCGGGTGTGAACCGCGATGGTTTTTTGGGCTGCGCGGGTCGCGCGGGTTGGGGCCTTCAGCAAGCGGCAACCTCTTGCGCGGTCTGGCCGGCCGCGCGGCGCCTTGCGTTGTAGCCTTGCAGGCCTCGTTGCGCGCGTCGCGCGACCGGCCGTGTTCTCCACCCGGCAGAAGCGATGCAGAGCGAAACGGAAAACGCCGGCGGAGACGACGCGGCGGTCACCGCGGCGGCCAGGCACGACTACCGCTTCCTGCGGGGCCTGGCGATCGCGTCGCTGGTGCTATCGGCGGCGGCCGCCTTTACGCTCAACCTGGTCGACCCCGACCTGTGGGGCCACGTCGCCTACGGGCGGGAACTGCTGGCCGAGGGCGTGCTGCCCCGCACCGCCACGCACACGTTCACCGCCGAGGGATACCGCTGGATCAACCACGAAAACATCGCCGAGGTCGTGTTCGCCGCCGGTTTTGACTGGCTGGGCGTCCGGGGCATGCTCATCGCCAAGTGCCTGCTGGGCGTCGCGATCTTGCTCACCATGTACGGCGTCGCCCGCCGACAGGGCGTCCGCTCGCTCACCGTCTGGGTTCTGTTGCTGCTCGTGGCGACCAACCTGCGGGCGTTCTTCCCGATGCGGCCGCAGCTGCTGAGCTTCGCCTGCTGCACGCTCATGCTCTTGCTCTTGGACCGCGCGTTCCGCGATTGGCGTGCCGTGTCCGTCGGGGGCGCCCCGGACGGATGCCGCGTCCACTGGCGGTGGCTCGCCGCGGCGCCGGCGTTGATGGTGCTGTGGGTGAACTCGCACGGCGGGTTTGTCGCCGGGCTGTGCATCCTCGGCGCGTTGCTCGCCGGCCGGGCGGTGGAGGCCATCGCCCTAGAGCGTCACCGCTCGCTGGGCGTGGTTGCCGGGCTCACGGCCGCCGGCGTTGCCGCCCTGCTGGCGACGCTGGTCAACCCCTACGGCGCCGACCTGGTGCGTTGGCTCGCCGAGTCGCTCGGCAGCCCGAGGCCGGAGATCACCGAGTGGGCGGCCCCCAAGCTCAAAGACCCGGTCTTCTGGCCGTTTGTCACGCTGGCCGCCGTGAACGCCGCGGCGTGGGCCTTCACCTCCCGCCGCCGCGACTGGCCGCAGCTGGCCATCCTGGTGCTGGTCGGCTGGCAGAGCTGCATGCACCTGCGTCACATCGCGTTCTTTGCGTTGCTGAGCGGCTTCTGGACGCCGCCGCACCTGCAGAGCGTGCTCGCCCGCCTGCGTGCCCGCGCCGCCGAAGGCCTGCCGGTCGCACGCATCTCGCCGGTGATGAAGTGGGGCGCCACGGCCGTGCTCGGCCTGGCCATGTGCGTGCAGGCGGCGGACCTGGCCGACCGGCTGACCAAGCTGCCGGTCTCGCGGAAGATGTACCCGGTCGACGCGTTCGACTTCCTGAGCCTGCACGGCATCAACGGCCGGATGGTCGTTTCGTTCAACTGGGCGCAGTACGCGTTGGCGGCTTTCCCGGAGTCGCGTGTCTCGTTCGACGGGCGGTTCCGCACCTGCTACCCGCAGGAGGTGGTCGATATGAACTTCGACTTCCTGCTGGGCGAGCACCGCGGCCGGCGGCACCGCAGCGACGCCTCGGGCCCGATCGACGGCACGCGTGTCTTGGAGTACGGCGACCCGGAGCTGGTCTTGGTCGACCGCAACTACCCGCACGCGGTGCGTGTCATGCAGGCCGAGGCCCAGAAGCCCGACGGCCGCTGGACGCTGCTGTACCAGGACGCCGTGGCCCAGGTGTGGGGCGTCAAGC
>JBCCQL010000220.1:0-5865 GCA_039024355.1 Planctomycetota bacterium | reverse complement strand
GGCGGGGCGAGCCCCACGCTCGACGCCTCGACGCGTTTGGTCGCCCAGGAGGTTGCCGGCATGCGGCTGCTGTACAGCGACGGCCAGAACACAGTCGACGCGTGGGACTCGGCCGAACAAGACGGGGCCCTGCCAGTGGCGATCGAGGTGCAGCTCACCCTCCGAAGCAGCGATGAGGAGGCCGACGGCGGCGAAAGCTACCGCCGCTACCGGATGGTGGTCGCGATGCCCACGGCCAACCCCGCGGCAGCCGCAGCAGAGGGCCAGCAATCAGGCGCCGGCAACGGCGGCGCCGGTTCGGCTTCGGGCGGCGCCGGGTCTGGCGGAGCCGGCGCCGGTGGGCAAGGTGGCAGCGGGCTGGGTGGCAGCGGGCTGGGCGGCAGCGGGCTGGGCGGCGGTGGGTTCGGTGGGCTAGGCGGCGGGCAGGCGGGGGGCCGGTGATGAAGCGAAACGCAAGACCGATCGCCCGTCGCCATCGTCGTCGCCGGCGGCGGGGCGCTGTCCTGCTGACCGTCCTGATCGTCATCGCCCTGATGACCATCGGCAGCGCGGCCTACTTCGAGTGGACGTTCACCGAGCGGCGGGCCACCGACATGTTCGGCCGGCAGACACAGGCCCGCTACGCGGCCGAGTCGGCCGTCGAGTACCTGCGGGTCTTCCTCGCGCAGGACCAGACCGAAATCGAGAACGACGGCGGCCTGTACAACAACCCGGCCGCCTTCCGCGGGCTGACCGTGCTCGACGATTCTGCCGCGGCGCTGCGGTGCCGCGCGACGGTGCTGGCCCCGAACATCGATTACGGCGAGTACGACGGCGTCCGCTTCGGCCTCGAGAACGAGTCTTCGCGGCTGAACCTGAACACGCTGCTGTCGCTCGACCAGGTCTCCGATACCGCCGCGCGGGAGCAGCTGATGGGCCTGCCCGGCATGACCGAAGCCATCGCCGACGCCATCCTCGACTGGATCGACCCCGACACCCAGCCGCGGGAGTTCGGCGCCGAGCTGACGCACTACGCCGCCCTAGCTCCCGCCTACGAGCCCCAGAACGGGCCGCTGGAGTCGATCGATCAGCTGCTGATGGTCCGCGACGTCACGCCCGCGTTGCTCTACGGCCTAGACACCAACCGCGACCTGCTGGTCACCCCGGCCGACAACGGCGGCGTGGCGGTCGAGGGCGAAGACAACAACGACGGCCAAATGAACCGCGGCTGGTCCGCCTACCTGACGACCTACAGCGCCGAGCGTGAGGTCGACCCCGAGGGCGAGCCCAAGATCAACGTCAACATGGAGGACCTCGAGGAGCTCCACGCCCAGATCGAGCAGAAGCTGGGCCGCGAGGAGGCGAATTTTATCGTCGCCTTCCGGCAGAGCGGCCCGCGAGACGCCGGCGAGGTCGGCGGCCAGACCGTGAGGGCCCAAGCCGTGCAGATCGACTTCAACTCGCCCGCCGCGGTGACCATCGACAACCTGCTGCGGCTGGTGGGCGTGCAGGTCGACGTGGTGCAGGCGGGCGAGAACGACCGGCAGACCATCGAGGCGATCTTCCCGGCGGACCCGATGCAGACGTCCAGCTACCTGCCGCGGCTGCTGGACTACCTGACCGTGTACAGCGACCCGGTGGCGCCCGGGAGGCTGAACATCAACCAGGCGCCGCGGTCTCTGCTGGAGTCGGTCCCCGGCATGCCGCCCGAGGCGGTGGAGTCGATCATCGGCAACCGCGACTTCGAGGTCGGCGCCGACCGGCCAGACCGGCGGCACGCGACGTGGATCATGACCGAGGGCTACGTCACGCTAGAAGAGATGCGGACCATGATGCCCTTTGTCACCTCCGGCGGCGACGTGTACCGGGCGCACGTTGTGGGGTTCTTCGACGAGGAAGGCCCCCGCCGGCGGATCGAAGCGGTCATCGACGCAACACAAGAGGCGCCGCTGGTCCTCCACCAGCAAGACCTGTCCGCCCTGGGCGGTGGGCCCGCGGCCGCCGACCTGGGCGCAGGACCGCCAGCACAAGACGCGGCCGGCACACCGCCGGCCGCGGGTTCTTGACCACCCCGCTGATCGCGGCTGGTAGACTAGGGGCGGTCAAACACACGTTGCCGCGGTTGTTGCCGCAGCGGCTGTCACACTCGCCCCATACCCGCCATGCAGATTGTCGCCGTTGACTGGGACGTCGGCTCCGCCCGTGTCGCCGTTGCCGCCCGCCGGCCCACCGGCGCGGTGCTGCTGCGTGTTGCCGAGCTCGCGTGCGATACCAGCCCGGCCGCGTTGGCCTCAAAGCTCCGGGAGGCGTTGCCCGAGGTCCGGTGGTCCAAGATCCAGCTGGTTGTCGCGCTGGGCGGGCGGCAGGTTGGCTTCCGGATGCTCACGCTGCCGCCGGCCCCAGCGGCCGAACTGCCCGCCATGGTCCAGTTGATGGCCGACCGAGAGTTTGGCGGCGGCGATGGCGTGGTAGATTTCCTGCCGCTGCTGGGCGCCGATAAAAACGCCACGCAGCAACCCGAGGCTGGGGCCCAGCGGGTGCTCGCGGCCAGGGCCCCACGCGAGGCGATGGCGGCCGCGGAAGAGTTGGCCAGCGGGCTCGGCGTAGCGTGCAGCCGCGTTGTTCTGCGCGCAGCCGCGGCCGCTTCGTTCGGTGTGCGGCTCGACGCGGGGCTTGCGCACGGCGATGCGCTGGTGGCGTGCCCGGCGGGCTCCGCCGTCGACATGGCGGTCACACGCGACGGCTCGCCCGTGATCATCCGCAGCGGAAGCCGCTCGGGGTTTGAGGCGTCAGACCAGGCCGCGGCAACGCGTGAGCCGGCGGAGCTCCGCCGCACGCTCACGGCGGCCGCGATGCAGCTCGGCCGGCCGGTAGCAGCGACGTTCTCGCTTGTGGAGCCTGAAGGCGAAGCCGCGGCACGGCTTGCCGAAGCGGCGCTGCAGTGGCGCCTGCCGGCCAGCGACCACGCCGCTTTGCCGCTCGCAGCCGCCGCGGCCGGCGCCGCCCTGGACGAGGCCGAGCGGGCGCGACCCGTGATCGACCTGCTAAACCCCCGCCGACCAACCGTCGATCAGACGCCACGCAGGCGGCAGGCCTTGTACGGCGCGTTGGCCGCGACCCTGCTGCTGGCGGTCGTTTGGTACTGCTACGACGCCCTAGCAGGCTACGGCCGCCAGATCGCCGAAGTGAAGGCGAAAACAGCGCAGCAGCAGAGCGTAACCGACCGGCTAGCCGACGACGTCACGATCAGCACGGCGGTCGACCAATGGTTGGCGACCGACGTCAACTGGCTCGACGAACTCGAAACCCTCAGCCGGCAAGTGCGGCCGGTCCCGCTTTCCGAAGAGGATTTCCCGGCGTCGGATGACCTGATGCTCACGGGCTTCTCCGCCGCCGCGAACCAGAGCAGGCGAGGGACGGGCGGGCAGATCTCGCTGGACGCGCTCGCCCGCACGGCCGATGGCTCGACACTGCTCGAGCAGCGTGTGAGCGGCGCGGGGCGGAGTGTGCGGCAGGGCTCGCTCGACCAGACGGGCCCCGGCAGGTACCGCTGGCGGCTGAAACCGACCATCCGCGTGGCCCCAGCCGAGGCAGACCCAGGGGGCGACGCCCGATGACCGACCGCGAAAAGAAACTCGCCGCGGCCGTGGTCCTCATCCTGCTGCTCTGGGGCGGTTGGTCCGCGTGGCAGCGTTACCGGGGCGCCATGGCGGCCCGCAAAACCGATCTGCAAAACGCGGAATCGGAGCTGCAGGCGGCCCGCTTTGCTAAGCTCCGCGCGATGGACGCGGCCGAGCGGCTGGAGCGGTACCGCGAACGATCGCTGCCGACCGATCTGCAGGCCGCCCAGCGAGAGTACCGGGCGTGGCTGTTCGACCGCCTTGAGGAGGCGGGTCTAGAGTTCGACGGCGTTACGCTGGTGGACAGCCGGCCCGGCGCCGGCGCCTACACTTCGCTGCGGTATTCGGCGGAGGCGGCGGGCGACCTGGCGGCTGTGACCCGCTTCTTGGACGCGTTCTACCGCGCGCCCATGCTGCACAAGATCACCACGCTGAAGCTCACGCCCCGCGAGCGTAGCACGTTGAAGGTGAACCTCGGCGTCCGCGTTTTGGCCGTCGCGGGCGCGACACGCAAGGCCGGCCTGCCCGAGGGCGATTCCGGCCGGCCGGCGTTGCCCGACGCCGACGCTTACGTTGCCAGCATCGTGCCGCGCGACATCTTTCGCGAGTACACCCCGCCGCCGCCACCGCGTCGCGACCCGCCGCCACGCCCCGTCGTGAAGCGAGACCCCCCGCCCCCGCGGCCACGCTTCGACGAGTCGAACCACGCCTACCTGACCGGCATCGTGCAGTCGGGCGACCGGCTGCAGGCGTGGATCAACGTCCGCACCGCCGGCGAGACGCTGCGTGTGTTTGCAGGCGATGAACTGGCTGTCGGGCTGCTCAAAGGCACGGTGGAATCTGTCTCGGCGCGGCGTCTGGTCTACCGGACAGACGCCGGCCGCTTCGCGACGCCGCTTGGCAAGACGCTCCGCCAAGCCGACGAGTTAGGCGAAATCCCCGGCGGCGACGCCGAGGTCGAGGCCCTAGAAAGCGCAGACGGCGTCGAGCTGCCGCTGTAGAGCGCTTCCCGCCGATCGGCTTTCAGCGTGGCGACCGCGGGCGCGTACTGCTCCCCCGTGCTATCGCTATCACGCGGGCGTTGTTGCCGGACGACGCCTTCTGTCGGCGTGCCGGGTGGAATTGCTGGCCCACCGGGCAAAGTCTGCCGATTATCCGGTTAGTGCGGGTTCTGCCGGTGCGCGACGATGGTGCGCCGCCAGCTGCCGTTCCGGCGCCGCAACACTCCGCACCGAAGGGGCGAAGAGGCATGGCGGACAGACTTCGAACGACGGCCCAGGTTGCTTGCATCGCCGCGGCAGTAGCGGCCCTGCTCGCGCCCGGCGTTGGCTACGCCCAAGGGCCCTCGCTGCTCGCTCAGCCGCCGGGCTACCTCGACAGCCGTGCCGCATCGCCCCCACCGCCCCCGGCGCCCAACCAACGGCCCACCGGCGAGCTACGCCGGTTCCCGGTGCGGCACCGGGCGGCGAGGGACCTGGCGGAGCAGGTCGGCGTGATGCTCGGGCCGGACAAAATCGGGTCCGTGTTTGTGTCGCCCCGCTCGAACGAGGTTGTGGTGCAGGGCACGCCGGCGGACTTGGCCATGGCGGCCGAGGTCATCGCCAAACTCGACCAACCGGTAGCGGGCAACCCGCCAGCGGCAAAACAGCAGCAGCCGGCGCGGCTAGAAGCCTACCCGGTCGGCCCCGACAAGCGGGCGGCGGCGAAGGCCTGGGTGGCGTCGTTCCGCGGCGGCGAAGGCGAGCGGGCGGCGTGGGACACACGCACCGGTCAGGTCATCCTGTTCGCACCGGAGGCCGCGCACGCCGCATTCAGGTCGGCTGTGCAAGCAGGTGGCGGCGGCGCACCCGCCGCCCGGCGGGCCCAGGCCCGCCTCACCAATCTCTCGCCGCTGCAGCTGCACGCCCGCCTGCAGCAGCTGGTCTCCCGGCCGCTCGCCGCGACCTGGGACGCGCAGCAGCGGTGGCTCACGTTCCCGGTGCAGCTAGGAACGGCCGAGGGCGTGACGCTGAAGATCGACGGCAAAAGCGGCTTCGTAGAGTTTCTCGGCGCGCCGGGGCCGGCCGAGGCGTGGCGTAGCGTGGTGGCCGCGCTCGACGCGGCGCCCACCGGTGCGGCGGAGTCCACGCGTTTTGTTGGTAAGCAAATTTTAAAAGTTGTTTTACCCGGTTGTGATTCTAAACTTATTACTCCTTTATGACGATTTTCGACTATTCTTCTAACTGCATCTAAACCTAATCCGGAACCTTTTCCTACTCCTTTTGTG
>JBCCQL010000219.1:0-5868 GCA_039024355.1 Planctomycetota bacterium | reverse complement strand
GCCGCCAACCCACCCTGCCGATGGGCCAGATCGAACTCAAGTCGAACCGCGAGATCCGCCTGATGCGTCAGGCGGGCCTGGCCGTCTGGCAGGCGCACCAGATTGTGCGGGAGATGATTGCCCCGGGCGTTTCTACCCGGGAGATCGACGCGGCGATCGAGGCCCATTTCGATCGGCTGGGCGCGACGCCGCTGTTCAAGAACTACCCGCACCACGACCACGAGAAGGGCAAGCCGCCCTTCCCCGCCGTGACGTGCATGAGCATCAACGACGCCGTGGTGCACGGCATCCCGTCCGACGCGCCGCTGCAGGAAGGGGACATCGTCAGCATCGACACCGGCTGCCGCCTGGGCGGCTGGTGCGGCGACGCGGCGTGGACCTACGCCGTGGGCGAGATCTCCGACGAGGCGCAGCGGCTGCTGGACGTGACGCTCGGCACGCTGAACCTGGCCATCGAGCTGATGCACAGCAAGAACCGCTGGAGCCAGGTCGCCCGGGAGATGGCCCAGTACGTGCGTGACCACGGCTACTCTACGGTCGAGTGCTTCGTGGGCCACGGCATCGGCAGGCGGATGCACGAAGACCCGCAGGTGCCGAACTTCGTCAGCCGCGGCCTGCGGGGGCGGGACGACTTCCGCCTGGAGCCGGGGCTGGTGATCGCGGTCGAGCCGATGGTCAACGTCGGCACCAAGAACGTGAAGATGCTGCGTGACGACTGGACGCAGGTCACCAAGGACGGAAAGCTGAGCGCCCACTTCGAGCACACGGTGGCGATGACCGACGAGGGCCCCGTCCGTTTGACCGCGGCCCCGGCGCCGGCCGAGAAGGTGTTGCTCGTCTCGTAGGGGTGTCGCAGGGCGATGCGGGAGTGCGTAAGAGCGTTGGAATCAAACCTCGGGCTTTGCGGCGATGTCTGCGGAATCGGCCGCAAGACGCCGATCGCCCACCCCGACTGTCGGTTTCGTGCGTTGGATCTACGAGCCGCCCTACTCTGCACCGCCCGCCTTCTGCCGCGGTGCTAGCAACCACGCCGCCGAATTCGCTGCTGGCGGGGGTTGATGGAACTCGACGCTCAGGCATATATTCTCGGATTCTCGGTGCCAGGGCACGGCTTCCACCCGCACACGGCCCTGCACCCGGTGGCGATTGCCAGCGGCCTGCGAGCTGGCCGCTGACAGGGCTGCTGATAAGGCCGCTGGCAGGCGTTCTTCGGTTTAAGCGTTTTACGGTGAGGCGACTGCGATGAAAGTCCGCGCAAGCGTGAAGAAAATCTGCCCCAAGTGCCAGATCGTCCGCCGGAAGGGCGTGGTACGCGTGATTTGCGAAAACCCGCGCTGCAAGCAGCGGCAGGGTTAGCGCACGCCTACGCTGACGTTCCTTTCCGCCCTCGCCGCGAGCTCCCACAGCTACCAACGCCTCGGCTCCAAACACAGCGGTTCTAACCAAGCCAAGAAGTAACCAAGCCAAGAAGTTATGCCCCGTCTGCTAGGCGTTGACATCCCGCCCGATCGGCCGACCGCGATTTCGCTGACGTACCTGTACGGCGTGGGTCCGAAAACCGCCCGCGAGTTGTGCCACAAGGCGGGCGTCGATCCGCAGGCCCGGGCCCGCGAGCTGCAGGAAGACGAGGTCGCGCGGATCGCGGCCCTGCTCGACAAGGACTACGTGGTCGAGGGGCAGCTCCGCCGGCAGGTCAGCCAAAACATCTCGCGGCTGCGTGACATCGCTTCGTACCGCGGCATCCGCCACCGCCGCGGCCTGCCCGTCCGCGGCCAGCGGACGAAGACCAACGCCCGCACCCGCAAGGGCGCCAAGAAGACCGTCGCCGGCAAGAAGGGCGTGAAGGACCTGCGTTAAGCAGCCGCCCGCAAGTTACAGCTGCGGCCCCCAACAGTTCTGCCGGCGCCGGGCGTGGAGCGTGCCACCTGCACAACCGCCCGACGGCTGCCTATCAAAGCCCACGTGCCGCCCCGGCGCCAACCCACCGAGCGAAGCTGAATGGCCAAGACCAGAGAAAAGTCGAGCCGACGCAAGAGCCGTCGGAACGTGACGGTAGGCGTCGCCCACATCAAGGCGACGTTCAACAACACCAGCGTGACGATCACAGACACCAAGGGCGACACCCTGTGCTGGGCGAGCGCCGGCACCAGCGGCTTCAAGGGCAGCCGCAAGAGCACGCCCTTCGCCGGGCAGTGCGCGGCGCAGCAGGCGGCCGAGAAGGCGAAGAAGTACGGCGTGCGAGACGTGGATGTCCGCGTCACCGGCCCAGGGTCGGGCCGCGAGAGCGCGATCACCGCCCTCGAAGCAGCCGGGCTGAAGGTCAAGTCGATCGAGGATGTCACGCCGCTGCCGCACAACGGCTGCCGCCCCCGCAAGAAGCGGCGTGTCTAGCGTCGGGCGGGCGGCGCTGCGTCCGCCGCGGGCGGAGCCGGGTTGAGCCTTGGCCCCGCCGGACCAGCCTTGGAGCCGCACAGCGAACCAGCTGCGAACAGGCACCCACTGCTGCCCCGCGAACGCCGCAAGCCGCCGACGCCGCCCCGCCGGCAAACGAAAAACGCTGCCAGGATCAGAGAACAGACAAGCCCCTCTCAGGAGCTACCCGATATGCACATCCGTTGGCGTGGATTGGAACTGCCGAGCGTTGTGACGTGCGAGCAAGAGACGCTCACCGCTTCCTACGGCAAGTTTGTCGCCGAGCCGTTCGAGCGTGGCTTCGGCACGACCGTTGGCAACGGCCTGCGGCGGATCCTGCTGTCGAGCCTCGAAGGGAGCTCGGTCACGCAGATCAAGATCCTCAACGCCCAGCACGAGTTCACCACCATCCCCGGCGTGCTGCACGACCTGACCGACATCGTGCTGAACGTTAAGTCGCTGGTGGTCAAGAACCACTCAGACGCCACCAAAGTGCTCCGCGTTGAGCGCAACACGGCGGGCGACGTCCTCGCCTCCGACGTGCAGACCGACGAGGCCGTGGAGGTGGTCAACAGCGACCACGTCCTGGCGACGCTCACCGACGACGTGCCGTTCGTCATGGAGATGGTCGTCGAGAACGGCCGCGGCTACGTCCCGTCCAGCGAGCACAGCGCCGGCAACCAAGAGATCGGCATCATCCCGGTGGACGCCATCTTTAGCCCCGTGACGCGCGTCCGCTTCTCGGTGGACGAGACCCGCGTCGGCCAGAAGACGAACTACGACAAGCTCACGCTCGAGATCTGGACGGACGGCTCGCTGGGGCCCGAGATGTCCATGGTCGAGGCGGCCAAGATCCTGCAGAAGCACCTCAACCCGTTTGTGCAGTACACGACGCTGGGCCCGCAGGTGCGCTCGCCGGCACGCGCCGCTTCGCCCTCGGGGCTCGACCCTGCGCTCGACGCGAAGCTCAACACGCCGATCTCGGAGCTCAACCTCAGCGTCCGGGCGGGCAACTGCCTGGAGTCCGAGAACATCATGACGGTCCGCGACCTGGTGTCGCGTAGCGAGGACGCGCTGCTCGAGGTGCGGAACTTTGGCGAGACCACCCTCACCGAAGTTCAGGAGAAGCTCCGCGAGCTGAACCTGCACCTGGGCATGCGTGTGCCGCCGGCGCCGGTAGGCGTGTGATTCAAGGAGGCTGTTGGCGTTTGGCTCTCGGCCGTTGACCAAGAGCTGCCGCCATTAGCCGTTAGCCGACAGCCATTAGCCAACAGCCAATTCCCCATGCGTCACCGCCGCAAGGGCCGCAAGCTCGGCCGCAATCCTAGCCACCAGCGGGCCCTGCTCCGCAACCTCGCCAGCGCGCTGATCCTCACGGAGCGCGACACCGAGGACCTGCGCTACCTGAAGCTCGAATCGGAGCCGACGGTCAAGGGCCGGATTGTCACGACCGTCAGCAAGGCCAAGGAGGTCCGGCCGCTGGTAGAGAAGTGCGTGACCATCGCCAAGAAGGCGCTCGCCGCGCAGGAGGCGGCCCAGGAGTTCGCGACCGACGCCGAGCGGGGCACCGACGCCTGGAAGAGTTGGCGGGCCAGCGACCGCTGGCAGCAGTGGAACCAAGCCATCTCGCCGGCCGTCGCGGCCCGCCGCCGGTGCATTCAGCTGCTGGGCGACAAGCATGCGGTGAGCGTGCTGTTCGAAGAAGTCGCCCCCCGCTTCGTGGATCGGCCGGGCGGTTACACCCGCGTGGTCCGCCTGGCGATGCCCCGCCTTGGCGACAACGGCACCCGGGCCCTGCTCGAGTTCGTCGGCAAGAACGACCGGGTGGTCACCAAGAGCGAGAAGCCGGCGTTCGACGCCTCGGAGGACGATGAGCCCGCGGGCGAAGAGGAGGCGTCGGCCGATGCCGCTGATGAATCCACCGCAGAGGACGCGGAGGCCGAAGAGACAACGGCCGGTGAAGAGGCAAGCGAGGAGAAGAAGGACTGACGTTTCTCGCCTGCGACGATTTCGATTATCAAGAAGGACGCCCTATTGCAGGGCGTCCTTTTTTGTTGCCGCCGCAGATGACCGCTGATGAACGCAGATGTGGCGGTTCAAGCGCGAGGGTTGCTACACCCGGACGGCAACACCTGCATCCGCGTTTATCTGCGTCCATCTGCGGCTACCAACGATGCCCGGCTTCGACTTCACCGCCGCCGTCCGCTGTGTCTGCGAGGACATGACGGGCCGCGTCGCGGAGCTTTCGCACATCGATATGCACCGCGTGGCGGTGGGTTTCTGCCAGGCGCGGAAGCGGGCGCCGCACGGGCTGCAGGCGTCGCTCACGCCGCTGCGGTTCGAGGGCGGCGCCAAGGCGAAGCGTGTCCGCGGCAGGTGGTTCACGACGCAGAAGCTGGTAGACGGCTCTGGCCGCGACTACCTGTACCTGCTGCAGTTCTACCTGCCGCGGTTCCTGGACCACCCGCTGGAAGAGAAGCTGACCACCATCACCCATGAGCTGTGGCACATCGGCCCGGCGATGGACGGCGACCTGCGGCGGCACGCGGGGCGGTGCTACGCCCACGGCGCCTCGCAGCGTGCGTTCGACGAACACGCGGCGTGGCTGGGGCGGCAGTGGCTGAAGCGGGACCCGCCGGCCGGGCTGTACGAGTGGCTGACGCTCGACTTCGGCGCGCTTGCCGCGGAGCACGGCGGCGTGCGTGGCCAGCGATTCCCAGCGCCGAAGCTGGCGCCGGTTGACGCGGCCCGGCGTGGCTGAGGCCACGCGTCTGCCAGCCGGGCGTGCGCCGGCGTTGACGCGGGCGTGGCCCGCCGCTAGCTTCCGCCGCGGTCGCCCCCCGCCGGTCTCCACGCGTGCGCTATGCCTACCACGAACATCCTCGGCGCCGTGCTGCTGGGTGTTTCGCTGCTGGCGTGCGTGTGCCTGCACGGCGGGTGCAGTGCGCTGCAGCCGGCCGCGGGCATCACGGCCGAGTCCTTGCTGCACGCGGCCAAGCCCTCGCCCGACGCCGTGACGCTCGACCTGTACTGGGTCCGCCTGCCGCACAGCGCCGACGGGCGGGACGGCGGGCTGTGGAAGCACGTAGACGAAGACCGGCTGCCTGTGGCGCTGCGTCGCCGGCTGGCGGGCAACGGGCTGCGTGCGGGCGTGATTGGCAGGACCCCGCCCGACGTGCTGCTGCGGCTGCTGGACCCCGACGGCGAGGCGGACCTGAACCAGGGCGGCGTCACGGCGCTGAAGCGGACGGGCGTCTCGGTCCGGACGCGTCAGCTGCGGCCGGGCCAAGAGCTGCCGGTCAACGCGTCGCCCATTTTGGCCGAAGCGACGGTCGCCATCCGCGAGGCCGGCGCCGGCGGCGGGCCCGGCGGCGGGCCGACCGAGAAGTCCTTCGCCGGCGTGCAGGGCGTCTACATCCTGGAGACCGCCCGGGCGGACGACGACCGGGCGTGGGT
>JBCCQL010000218.1:0-5886 GCA_039024355.1 Planctomycetota bacterium | reverse complement strand
GCCGGCGTGGGCATCGGTTGGCCCCGCGCCCAGCCGGCGCCACAGGCCTGCTCACGCGGATCGTTGGAGGCGTCCGCCGTGCCGTCGGCGACGCCCGCGCCGCGTCGGAGCGGATGCTGTGGCGGCGGCTCGGGCCCCAGCGGGCGCCGGTGGCGGCGGCCATGCTCATCGGCGCCCGGCAGGGCGTGCCGCGCGACCGCTCCGAGCGGTTCCGCCGCACGGGCACGCTGCACGTGCTGGTGGTGTCGGGCCTGCACGTGGGCCTGGTGGTGGGGCTCATTTATGCCGCCTCACGCGTCGGTCTGTTCCCCCGCCGGCTGACGCTGCTGGCCGTGATGGCCGCCATTGCCGCCTACGCCGTGCTGACCGGCGCCCGCCCGCCGGTAGTGCGTGCTGCGGTTCTGGCGGAGGTGATGTGCCTGGCGGCGATCGGCGGCCGGCCCGTGTTGGCGATGAACTCGCTGGCCGCCGCGGCGTTGGTCGTGCTGGCCTGGAACCCGGCGGAGCTGTTCCGCAGCGGCCCGCAGCTGAGCTTCATCGCCGCGGCGACGCTCATCTGGTTCGCGGGCCGCAGGCCGACGCGTCGATCGACCGACCCGATGAAGCGGCTGCTGGCGGCCGCCGACGGGTGGCCCGTCCGCGCGGCCAAAGCGACGGCCCGCTGGGCGGGGCTGGTCTTGCTGGCCACGCTGCTGGTGTGGTGCGTCACCGCGCCGCTGCTGCTGACGCGGTTCCACTTGCTCTCGCCGATTGCGGTGCCGATCAGCGTGGCCGTGTTCCCGCTGGTCTCCATCGCCGTCACCAGCGGCGTGCTGCTGCTCTTGGCGGGTGTGCTCTGCCCGCCGCTGGCTTCGCCCCTGGCTTGGTGCTGCGGCCTGTCGCTCGACGGCCTGCAGGCGCTGGTCGAAGCGGCCGAGGCGGCGCCCGGCGCCACCTGGTGGTTTGGCGGCCCGAGCGCGTGGTGGACCATCGGGGCGTACGCGTTGCTGGCCGCCGGGCTGCTCGGCGCTACCACACGGCCCCGCGCTATCCGCTGGACGCAGCTGGCGTTGGTGTGGGTGATCGTCGGCTTCCTGGCCGCGGCGGCGGGTGACCAACGGCCACGCGGGGTGCGGTGCACGTTTATCGCCGTTGGCCACGGGTGCAGCGTGCTGGTTGAATCGCCCGGCGGCGGCGTCGTGTTGTACGACGCGGGGTCGCTCGGCCCGCCCGAGGCGGGCGCCGAGACCATCGCCGGCGTGCTGTGGTCGCTCGGCGTGCACCGCATCGACGCGATCGTCCTGTCCCACGCCGACGTCGACCACTACAACGCGGCGCCCGGCCTGATCGAACGGTTCGCGGTTGGCGGGCTGTACGTCTCGCCCGTCATGTTCGACGCGACCGACCGGGCGGAAGGCAGCCGCACCGGGCCAGCCGCGCTGCTGCGTGCCGCCCGCACCGCAGGCGTGCCCGTCCACACGCTCGGCCAGGGCGACCGCTTATTGGTCGACGACGTCAGCCTGTTGGTGCTGCACCCAACCGTGGACGACGCGCTGCTGGCCGACAACGCCAAGAGCATGGTCGTAGCCGTCGAACACCAGGGCCGCCGGGTGCTGCTGCCGGGCGACCTGGAGGGCGAAGGCCTGGAGTCGCTCTTGCTGCAGCAGCCGTACGACTGCGACCTGCTCCTGGCGCCGCACCACGGCAGCATCCGCAGCGGCCCGCCGGGCTTCGCCGCGTGGAGCACGCCCGAGTGGGTGGTGGTTAGCGGCGGCGACGCAGCGGCCGCGGCCTCGGCCGGCGAGAGCTACGCCCGCTCCGGGGCGACGGTCACCCACACGGCCGAGGCCGGCATGGTGCAGTTCGAGCTCGGGGCCGAATTTTGTTGCCAGAGGTGGTTCAGCGAGGGTCTTCGGCCGGTGCGGCTGGAGTAACGCGATGTTCGCGGCCCATCGTTCTTGGGGACCCCGGGCATCTACCACCGGTAGCGAGGAAACCTGCCGCCCGGTCGGCCTCGCCAGGTCCGGCTCTGTAGCGTGCGGGCCGCAGTGTTTGCTTCAACCCCGCAGCTTGACTGGGTGCGGGGCAGTCATGTGCGGACTCCCGGCGTCGGATCCGCCGTTACGCGTGATTGACCGCCGTTACGGCTTGCTGGGCTAGCGATTGCTATCCTTTCGCCCTATTCTCGCTCCACACGCATGCTGGTGCTGAGGCGGTCTCTCCCTTGTTTTGCGGCCTGCGGCGGTTTTCGCATTCTTTTAACTGGCTGCTGACCTTCGCCGCCCCTGGCTGCGTATGCCTGTTGCGGCGACCACAAGCCGCTACGCCGCTTCTGCGGCGGTGTCACCCGCCTACCACGCTGCGAACACTTAGCTGCAATCCAACCGGCTGCCACAAGCGAGCCGGATCTAACCGGAGAATGCTCTCGAATGTCTTCCGACCTGACTCCGACGGACTCTGCCGTGTCGACAGGCCAGCCGGCCGCAGGCGAGTCGCCAGCCGTGGCCGTCCTCACACCACCGCCGTCGGAGCGTAAGCGGCCCTCCAAGACGGCCAGTCGCCGCAAAGACAGCCCGCTGTACGCTGCCGATCAGGCGGCCAACTCGTGGGCGTTGTGGCGGAAGGGCCTGGACTGGCCAACCGTCATCTGGATTGGCACGGTGCATGTGGTCGCCCTAGCGGCGCCCTTCTTCTTCAGCTGGCAGGCGCTCGTGGCTTTTGCGGTGCTGTACGTGTTGACCGGCTCCCTCGGCATCTGCATGGGCTACCACCGGCTGCTGACCCACCGCAGCTTCGAGACCTTCCGGCCTGTTCGTTGGCTGCTGGCCATGCTGGGCGGCCTGTCCGGCGAGGGCTCGGCCCTGACCTGGGTAGCCAACCACCGCAAGCACCACGCCTTCAGCGACAAAGACGGCGACCCGCACTCTCCACGCCACGGCAAGTGGTGGGCCCACATGACCTGGTTCATGCCCAACCGTGGCGAGAAGTGGAACGCAGAGCTGCTGTCACGCTACGCGCCCGACATGCTGAAAGACCGTGGCATGGTGCTGCTGCACAAGCTGTTCTTGCCGTCGCACTTCGCACTGGCCGTGCTGCTGTTCTGCGTGGGCTACTTCGGCACGCCGCTGGGCATGGGGGGCGAGCACGCTCTGTTCTACGGCTGGTCGATGGTGGTGTGGGGCCTGGCCCTGCGGATGGTCTGGGTCATGCACGTGACGTGGCTGGTCAACTCCGCCACGCACATGTGGGGCTACCGCAACTACGAAACCACCGACGACAGCAAGAACCTGTGGTGGGTGGGTCTGCTCGCCTTCGGCGAGGGCTGGCACAACAACCACCACGCCTACCAGCGTGTCGCAAGCCAGGGCCACAAGTGGTGGGAGATCGACACCACCTACTGGGTGATCTTGGCGATGGAAAAAATCGGCCTGGCGTGGGACGTCGTCCGGCTGAAAGACCTGCCGCGTGGGGCGAAGCCGGCCTAGCTGCGGTCGCTCAGCCGGCGTTGATCCGTTTGCGGGGGCGACGCGGCGTCCACCCGGGCAGTTTGGCTCCCTACACGCCGCGGCGTGTGTTGCCTGCCGGCCCGGTTTGGTACGCCCTTGCGGGCGGGGCCGCACCGGCTATATTCTCCGCTGCAGAAGCAAACGGACACTAACCAGGTACTTTGTTGTCGCGAGGGCTCGCACGGCCCTCGCCGAAGGAGTTTGGAGCTCATTCTCGAAAGCTACAAGCCGCAGGCGTGGCGTCATGCCACACGGGCACGGCGTTGAGAGAGTTAGAAGCACCAGGCAGAGAAAGCAAGCGATACGTTTATGGCGTTGACCACCGACAAAAAGCAGCAGCTGATCAGCGAGTACGGCAAGGCCGACGGCGACACCGGTTCACCGGAGGTCCAGATCGCGTTGCTGACGCACAACATCAGCCAGATGACCGAGCACATGCGTGTCCACGCGAAGGACTACGCGAGCCGCCGCGGTCTGCTGCGGATGGTCAGCCGCCGGCGCCGGCTGCTGGATTACGTGAAGCGTAAGAACCCGCAGCTCTATCTCGACCTGCTGCAGCGGCTCGACATCCGCAAGTAATCGCCTTGGCGTAGTTGGGCTTCATCCACTCTGCCATGGTCAGCGATCGCACATCATCGATCGCGTGTGGGTCTCGTGTAGCGGTTCGAAGCACACTTTCTCGATCGGGCAGCGGTTGCCGAAGGCATCTTTGAGCGCTGCGGCCATCGAACGCCGCGATCATCTCAGGTGTAGCCCACGAAGGCCGCACTCCCGCAGCGACCCGGGCAGTGGCAGTCGACAGAGCCGGGCAACGCGGAGCAGCAACCTCCAATCAACGCAGTTCTCCTGGACGCCCAAGGCAGTCCGCCGGAGTGTGGGTCCACCAATCGATTTTTTAGGCGCCGTAGGCAAACGGCGTGAACAACAAACAAGAAGGCAGGCAGCAAGTTGGAAAGAACACGCGTAGAAAAGCAGATCGGCCGGCAAACCATCTCCATGGAAACCGGGGCCCTGGGCAAGCAGGCGGCCGGCTGCGTCCTTGTGCAGTACGGCGAGACCGTCACGCTGAGCGCCGTGGCCACCAGCAACCCACGCCCCGGCATCGACTTCTTCCCACTGACCTGCGACTACCGGGAGCGGTTCGCGGCGGCTGGCAAATTCCCCGGCGGCTTCCTCAAGCGGGAGGGCCGGCCCACCACCAAAGAGACGCTTACCGCCCGGCTGATCGACCGCCCGATCCGGCCGATGTTTGCCGAGGGCTTCAAGGACGAGGTCCAGATCCAAAACTTCGTCATGGCGAGCGACCGCCAGACCGACGGCGACATCCTGGCCATGAACGGCGCCTCGGCCGCGCTCAGCGTTTCGCCGCTGCCGTTCCTGGGGCCGCTCGGCTCGGTCCGGCTGGGCAAGGTCGACGGCATGCTCGTCGCCTTCCCGACGCAGGAGGAGCTGGAGTACAGCGTGCTCGACCTGATCGTCTCGGGCACGAAGGACGCCATCCTGATGATCGAGGGCTTCGCCCGCGAGATGCCCGAGGACGAGATGATCGAGGCGCTGCTCGAAGCGCACCGATTGGTCGGCGAGCTGTGCGACCTGCAGAACGAGCTGGTCGACAAGGTCAAGCCCGAGAAGATGGCGTGGAAGACGCCCGAGCCCGACGGCATGGCGGACAAGCTGGCCGCCTACCACGGCGAGCTGAAGGCCGCCAAGCAGACCGAGGGCAAGGCCGCCCGCGCCGAGGCCGTGAAGGCCGTCAAGGACAAGGCGCTAGCCGCCATCCTGCCCGCCGCCGGCGACCCCGCTTCGGACGACGCCGCGATGGTCGACTCGTTCAAGCACGAGTTCCACGAGCTCGAGGGCAAGGTGGTCCGCGAGGCCATCCTCGAGGGCAAGCGGCCCGACGGCCGCAGCGGCAAGGACCTCCGCGGGCTGTACAGCGAGGTCGACCTGCTGCCGCAGGTGCACGGCTCGGCCATGTTCCAGCGTGGCGAGACGCAGGCCATGATCACCGTCACGCTCGGCACCGGCCGCGACGAGCAACGCGTGGACGGCCTGTTCGAGGAGTACAGCAAGCGGTTCATGCTGGACTACAACTTCCCCAGCTTCTCCGTGGGTGAGTGCCGCCCGATCCGCGGCCCCGGCCGGCGGGAGATCGGCCACGGCATGCTGGCCGAGCGGTCGGTCGGCCCCGTGCTGCCCAACCACGACGAGTTCCCGTACACCATCCGCGTGATCTCCGACATCCTGGAGTCCAACGGGTCGAGCTCCATGGCCAGCGTCTGCGGCGCCACGCTCGGCCTGATGGCCGCCGGCGTGCCGATCACCAACCCCGTGGCGGGCATCTCCGTCGGCCTGGTCAAGGAGGGCGACGACTTCACGCTGCTCACCGACATCCTGGGCG